>NZ_JBSWYM010000018.1:0-125073 GCF_056161105.1 Pseudoalteromonas sp. AWH4_217
CTGCAGTTAGGGTAGTTTTACCGTGGTCAACGTGGCCGATAGTACCAACGTTAACGTGCGGTTTCGAACGTTCAAACTTTTCTTTTGCCATGACGGAACCTATAAGTTTTGTGTATCTAGATTACATATAAAAATAATCCACACGCCACAACGGCGGCAGACTAAAATTATTAAGTACAATTATAAATGTTTTTATGACAAATCAAAGGAAGTATTTAGGAAGATCCGAAGACTGGTGCTGATAGGCAGATTTGAACTGCCGACCTCACCCTTACCAAGGGTGCGCTCTACCAACTGAGCTATATCAGCACACCAGAAAACTGGAGCGGGCAGCGGGAATCGAACCCGCATCATCAGCTTGGAAGGCTGAGGTAATAGCCATTATACGATGCCCGCTTTAGGAACCTGTTCTTAACTACCTCTAACCGTCAAGAATAAAGTGGTGGAGGGGGCTGGATTCGAACCAGCGAAGGCAGTGCCGTCAGATTTACAGTCTGATCCCTTTGGCCGCTCGGGAACCCCTCCACGTCAAAAAATTCTTGTCTAAAGCGTTGCTGTTTAAAAACTGGTGCCGACTATCCGAGTCGAACGGATGACCTACTGATTACAAGTCAGTTGCTCTACCAACTGAGCTAAGTCGGCACTGCTTTAGTACGGGGCGAGATATTAGAGGAATGGCCGGGACTATGCAACACCCAAAGTAAAAAAAATCACAGATAATTGTTTAAATGGTCACATTTACAGCAAAAACTTGTATTGCAGGCAAATTATTATGCAAACTGCTGATATTTACGCCAGTACATCAGGCCCTGCAATACCAAAATATCATTATATGTACTTGGTCGGGCTAAGTGTTGTTGCATTAATTCGCCATATCCGCCAGCACAAATAATCACAGGCGTGTCGTCAGACTGGCCCAAATAGTATTCCAGCGCACCCAGGGTTGCGACCAGGGCACCATTTTTGACCGCGTTGGGTGTATTGGTACCCAGCTCAGGCAAAAACAAACTGGTGTCATCACTGAAAACTTTCTGAGTGTTACTGACCAGGCTGCTGATCATCATATCCAAACCGGGCAAGATCCAGCCGCCCAGATGTTGTCCGGCTTTATTAAGCACATCTATTTTGCTGGCGGTGCCACAATCGAGTATCACGCAGCTTTGTTGCGGATAAAGATGATAACAGGCCACCACCGTCAGCCAGCGATCGACTCCTAGGTTCTCAAATTGCGGATAAGCGCAAGTTAGCCCACCCAAAGTTGCACTGGTCTTAGCCTGATAATGTGGAATCGCCAGTTGCTGCGCACGTGCAATTAGCGGTGCGACCAGCTCC
This sequence comes from Pseudoalteromonas sp. AWH4_217, assembly GCF_056161105.1. NCBI lineage: Bacteria > Pseudomonadati > Pseudomonadota > Gammaproteobacteria > Alteromonadales > Pseudoalteromonadaceae > Pseudoalteromonas > Pseudoalteromonas sp. AWH4_217. The sequence goes on from NZ_JBSWYM010000018.1 coordinate 1,333, forward strand.
CCCTTACCCACCTGCGCAATCAGCACTTCTTCTATCTCTGACCAGGGAATGTCTGTCTCAGCCACTAAGGTGATAACTTCCCCTGCCAGCGTTGCCGTTTTCAGTGCCGTATTGCCCACATCTACCAGCAATTTCATGAGGCTTCCTTACGCACTGAGATTTCACCGCCATAATAGGTTTTTAGTTCACCATCCTGACGCAGCACTAGTCCACCTTGCAGATCTATGCCTTCACAAATACCCCGCCACTGTTTTTGACCTGTGGTTAGAGTCACGGCCTGCTCACGATGCACATTCAGTGCATTCCATTGCTCTGTCATCACGCTCAGCCCGTGGCGCTGATAGATCTCCAAGCGCTTTTGCAAACACAGAGTCAGCACAGCCACCAGCTGATTTTTATTCACTACACTGACGTGCTGGCTCAGATCCGTCCAGGCCTGGTCGATTTGTCCGGCGGCGCTGTCCGGCATCGCGACATTAAGACCAATGCCAATCACCAGATGGCAAGGGCCTTCAACCTGACCGTCCAGCTCAACCAAAATGCCCGCCAGCTTTTGCTCATTCAGATACACATCGTTTGGCCACTTCAACTGCACATCCAAATCAAACAAGGCTTTAAGCGCATCATGTACCGCCAGCCCGACGGCAATCGACAACCCCATGGCAGCCTGCATACCTTCATCCAGCTGCCAGTAACAGCTGTAATATAAGTTGGCACCAAATGGAGACTGCCACTGACGACCACGCCTGCCGCGCCCGGCCTGCTGCATTTCCGCAACCAGCACTTGCCCTTTTGGAATAGACTGGTGGGCCTGAATACGACGCATCAGCTCGCTGTTCGTCGAATCAATAATTGAATGCACTTCTATCTGACATGGCGTGTCACTGAGCTGCGCCCAGCTCTGACGGATCTCGGCTTCTGCTAATAGAGGTAAACTGTTATTAAGTCGATAGCCCTTACCCGTCACTTTAAAAATGTCGATGCCCATTTGCTGTAATGACTTAATGTGCTTAGACACCGCCGCCCGGCTGATCCCCAACTGTTCGCCCAGTGCCTGTCCGGAGACAAATTCGCCGCACTTCAGGGCATGTAAAATGGCCAGCTTATTGCCATCGGGTGCTTTAACCATAGTGCGCTTCCTGTATTGTAATTTCACCCTGCGGGCCTATCAGCCTGACCTCATGCTCCAGCACAATATCAAACTGGGTAAGTATAGTGTGCTGAATATGGCTGATCACCGCCTTAAGGTCCTCACCATTGCTGTGGCCTTCATTGACCAGCACCAGGGCCTGGCGCTCATAGACCCTGATCCCACCCTGCTGATAGCCTTTAAGCCCGGCGCGTTCAATGAGCCAGCCAGCGGCCAGCTTGCTATGCTGCGCATCGACCGGGTAACTGGGCAGGTCGGGATAACGACTGGCTAAGGCATCGGCTTGCGCTTTATCGACCACCGGATTTTTAAAAAAGCTCCCGGCGTTTGCCAGCACCTGAGGGTCGGGCAGTTTACTGCGTCGGGTTGCCATCACTTGTTCAGCGACCACCTGTGGGGTCACCGTTTCGTGGCAGAGTGTTTTTAGCGGGCCATAGCTCAGCACAGGCTGCCACTGCTTAGGTAGATGCAGTATCACTTCAGTGATAATAAATCGGTCTTTCAGCGCATGTTTAAACACAGAATCGCGATAGCCAAGCTCACAGGCTGCTTTATCTAAGGTTTGCATGGTTCGGCTGGCAATATCAAAGCCCTGTACCTGATACAACACATCGGCCAGCTCCACGCCATAAGCGCCGATATTCTGGATCGGGGCTGCACCCAGGGTGCCCGGGATCAAGACTAAGTTCTCCAGTCCGCCAATCCCTTGTGCCAGCAAATGCATCACCAGTGCATGCCAGGATTCGCCGGCTGCAGCGCGTACAACATAATGATTGGCTTGTGCTTCGATAGCCACGCCACGATTGGCCATTTGGATCACTGTGCCCGCATAATCGCTCAGGAACACACTGTTGCTGCCCTCACCTAAAATATAAAACGGCGTACTAAAGTCGTGGTCGTAAAGCTGCGCCGGATCGGTAATACGCAATAATGTGTGGCACGATGCCGGTAGCGAGAATGTGTGTAATGACTGCAAAGAATTCACACCCGAACCCTGTAACTAATGCAAAATTGCCGCTAGTGTAGCCTATCCTTGGCTCTGGCGCATCAAGGTGTCATTTTGGCACTTAAGTGGTATAACATCGGCTCTACTCACATCATGAGCAAGGATAATAATGAAACTTTCTGCCCTAACCTTTGGTCTTGCCTTAGCAGGCCTGTCACATACCGCGCTGAGTGCTCAGGCGGTGGACGAACACACCTATGCCAACCTCAACGACGTGATCAGTACACACCTTCACCTGGATCTGGATGTCGACTTTGCAGACAAACAGCTGGAAGGTTTTGTGGAACACACGCTGGCATGGCAAAACAAACAAGCCAGAACCCTGGTGCTGGACACCCGTGACCTTGAAATAGACAAGGTGATGTATCAGGGCAGTAACGGCAAATGGTACCCAGCTTCTTTCACCCTTGCTAAACGCGATGATGTGAAAGGCGCCAAACTGACTATCCGCTTTAAGCAACAAGCGAAAAAAGCGCGCATTTACTACAACAGCTTGCCACAGGCATCCGGTCTGCAATGGCTGACACCAGAGCAAACCGCCAGCAAGTCGCACCCATTTATGTACAGTCAGTCTCAGGCTATCCATGCCCGCAGCTGGATCCCCGTCCAGGACACTCCGGCGATGCGCGTTACTTATTCCGCTCGTGTTAATACACCCAAAGATGTGCGTGCAGTCATGAGTGCCGACAACAGTGGCGCGTTAATCAAAGATGGCGACTATTGGTTTGATATGCCGCAGGCCATCCCGCCTTATCTTATCGCCATCGGTGCCGGTAACCTCGAATATAAAGAGATGTCGCACCAAACCGCCATCTTTGCCGAACCACAGATATTAGATGCCTCTGTTGCTGAGTTTAATGACACCCAGGCGATGATAGATAAAACCAACGCCATGTACGGCGAATATGCCTGGGGACGCTATGATTTGCTAATGCTGCCGCCAAGCTTCCCGTTTGGTGGCATGGAAAACCCACGCTTATCCTTTATTACGCCTACCGTCGTTGCGGGTGACAAAAGTCTGGTTAACCTGATCGCCCACGAGCTGGCGCATTCCTGGTCGGGCAACCTGGTTACTAACGCCACCTGGGAAGACCTGTGGCTGAACGAAGGTTTTACCTCTTATGTCGAAAACCGCATTATGGAAGAAGTGTTCGGTCGTGAGCGCGCGGTCATGGAGCAAGCTTTGGATTCCGCCAGACTACGCACCGTTGTCAAGGAGTTGCCTGCACCAGATACCCGCCTGAACCTGCGCCTCAATGGTCGCGATCCGGACGATGCATTCAGCACAGTTCCTTACACTAAAGGTCAGCTGTTCCTGATCTACCTGGAAGAAAAGTTTGGTCGTAAAGTGTTTGATGCCTTTGTTAAAGGCTACTTTGATGCCTACGCGTTTAAATCGCTGACCACCGCCGAGTTTGTTCAGTATATCGAGAAGCACCTCATCAACAAACATCCTGGCATTGTCAGCATGGATAAGGTCAATGAGTGGATCCACCAACCGGGATTACCGGCCGATGCACCGAATCCGACCTCAGATGCATTTGACAAAGTAGATGCCGCGACAAAGGCCTGGTTAGCTGGAAACAGCACGCTTAGTGCCATTCCCACCACCAGCTGGACAGTGCACGAGTGGCTGCACTTTATTAATAACCTGCCGCGCGACCTGGCACAGGATAAAATGGCAGCGCTCGATCAGGCGTTTGGGCTGACCAACTCAACCAATGCCGAGCTGGCCTTTGCCTGGTTTATGCTGGCCGTTGGCAATGGCTATGACGCCATTTACCCGGCCCTCGACAAGCACCTCAGTGGCATTGGCCGCCGTAAGCTCATCGTGCGCTTGTACAAGTCACTGGTTGCCAATGGCAAACGCGACTGGGCCTATGAAGTGTATCAAAAAGCCCGCCCGGGCTATCACCCGTTAGCACAAGGCACCATAGATGCCATCTTTGCTAACTAATTGATACCGGTAATAGTACGGCCTCATTGAGGCTGTACTTTTTCTAAAAACGCCGCGCGCTGAGCCGGGCTAGCCTGTTGCCACCAGAACTCCAGCATCGCCGCTGCATCGGGCTTACCAGCCTGAGGCGCTGCGGGTAAAGCGTCAGACAAAGCAGGCTTACTAGCTTGAGGCGCCACAGGCGGTTCGACAGGTAAAGAGTCAGCGTAACCAGGCTTAGTCGCCGGGGTTTTAAGCCTTTCTGCCACCTGCGGGACAGAGCGGATCCGCAGTTGTTCAGTCAGCGTTTTGACTGGTGTGCGTGTCCCACCTGGCGCCTTCAGCCACAGCTGTGGCTGCTTTGCAAACTGCTTAGCGGCTTTAAGTGTATCGGCCCGTTCAAACTCCACGTGATAACTTCCCTGCTCACTCACCTCAATGGTGATCCAAAAAGGCTTAGACTCAATCACTTCATGGTCGTCATAGCCGATTTCATATAAGTCCGTATACTTGACCCGGATCTGATGCATCCCATTGGAAAGCGTCAGATCTCGCACTTTGTTAAAAAATGAATGCTCTATTTCCTGCTGCCCCACCTGTAACGGCAAAAGTTCTTCCGGAAAATGCAACTGCGCCGCCATAACACGCCCACATAACAGGCTGACGCACAGAAAGTAAAAAATGCGTATTTTCTTCATAATTCCTCTTTATTTTGTTGTTAATGTGGCTGACACTTAGCTGTGAACCTAAAATAGCCACAGAGTAATTAAGCGTCCTGTTCGGACTAAAACACTCATTCACCGGAGATTGGTATCCGCTTGTCGAGTGACTAAACTCTGAACAACACTTTTCGCTTGTATCTTACTCTTTGCACGCTATGCTGATCAGCTAAACTTTCGTATACAAGGAAAAATAATGAGCCAAGAAACAATTTTTACCAAGATAATTAATCGGGAAATTCCCGCCGATATCCTGTTTGAAGATGAGTTGGCCCTGGCGTTTAAGGACATCAATCCGCAAGCACCCTTTCATGTTCTGGTGATCCCTAAAACACCGATCGCCACCATGAATGACATTAATGAAGAAAATGCACACCTGGTTGGGCATTTGTATCTGGTAGCAGCTAAACTTGCTAAAGAACACGGTTTTGCAGACGACGGCTATCGTGCGGTTATGAACTGCAATAATGATGGCGGTCAAACGGTTTACCACATTCATTTACACGTACTTGCAGGAAAAGAAATGGGCTGGCCTCCATATCAAGATAAGAAAAAAGTAGTAGGCTAAATTATTCTTTGTTAATGAATGTAATTTACTAACATATTAGCAAACAAAAAAATAAGAACATAAATATCAAAGCCTTAAGGTTTTACCTGAGGCTTTAATTCGACAACAAGATCAGAAATGCCACAATATATAGCAGAACAATCTATTTATTGATGATATTTCTAATACAAAAGGTCTGAGTCCCGTGATAGCATTGCGTAATCAGACAGAATGAGAGTGTTTTCCACATGAGCAGTACTGCATTTTTATTGCTAGACAAAGAACCTATTAACACCATAGGCGTCAATGTATTACAACCATTGCTGAAAACTCAGGGGTTGGACGTAATCACCGGGACAGATATTTCAGAAGTACCAGAGAACACTCGTTTACTCTTCATTGAAACGGCTGTCAATGATGCCTGGGGCAAGTTAAAAGAGCAGCTTGTCAACCTCAAGGTCAGTTGCGACATTGTGTTGTTTAATCTTGATGAAAACCCTGAACTGGCTAATCGTGCCTTGCTCAGTGGTATCCGCGGCGTCTTCTATACCACGGATAATGCGGATGTACTGATGAAAGGGATCCGCCTGCTGATGGAAGATCAGCTCTGGTATCGTCGTGAGATTATGTGTAATGCACTGAACCGCATGCTGCAGTTTAACAAAGACGCACTACACAAGCTGACTGAAGGTGATATTGAGCCGGTTAAACTCACCAAGCGTGAAAAGGCCATCATTACCTTAATGAGTAAAGGGTCAAAGAACAAAGAAATTGCGGAAGATCTGAACATCAGCCCACACACAGTGAAAACTCACCTGTACAGTGCATTCAGAAAAACCAAATGCCGTAACAGGATTGAATTATTGTCCTGGGCGCAACAAAATATCCCGGACGAAATCCGCTAGTTTACGCCTCATTGTGAATGTGCCGATGTTAACTCGGCACATTTTACCTTTTAGCACCGCTTTACTGATCCTATTCTTCCTTTTATGCTAGCAAAGTTCATTTATTGCTAGAGCGCACCATGCTGGATCCTAAAACTCTATATGTTACCAGCGTCGTCATGACTGCCATGATGACCCTTCTTAACTACCTGACATGGCGTGCGAATAAAGACACTCCAGGCACACTGGTCTACATTTTCTATCCTATGGTGTTGTTTGCCGGTATCATCGGCTTTGCACTTCACAGCCACTTTCAGCAGTGGCAAACCATAGGCATCGCTAACGGTCTGCTCTTTGCCGCCTCGATACTTCATTGCTGGGCAATTAGTCAGTTTCTTGGAGTCCGTGATAAAGCCTTTCAATTTTATCTAATCGTCACCGGCGTTTTATTTTGTGCTCTGGTTTATTTCAGCGCCATAGCGCCGGGTCTCAGGCAACGTATTCTGATCTCCGATCTACAGCACATCGCCGAAGCACTGCTATTGCTGTACTACTTTGTCCGCTATGCCCACCCTTTATATCCTAACGGCAGCATTGTATATCTCATTGTGCTGAGCTTTATCCTTTGCGTTTTTACCGGTCGTACTGTGCTCATGGGGGAAATCCATCATGGCAACCTGCTCGACAGCCCCTGGTTTACCATTACCCTGTTTTTTAATGGCGTACTGGCACCCATCTTTTATGCCACCGGTATGGCTATTTTATGTAATGAACGGCGCGAACATAACCTTAACCGCCTGACCGAAAAAGCACAGCAAGACCTGGAAATCCGCGGTTTGTTTCTGTCCACGGTCAGCCATGAGATCCGCACCCCACTCAATGGCATACTCGGCAGTGCTCAGCTGGTACTCAATCGCATAGGGGATCAAGCCAGCAAGGCATACTGCGAAGCCATTATTAATTCAGCCGAGTCTCTCAACCTCCTCATAGATAAAGTACTTGATTACGCCAGCCTGGAGCAAAGCGACGAAGTACTGGCCGCCGAGGACATTGAGTTTAAAAGCTGGCTCAACAATCTGTGTCTGCTAATGACGCCTATGGCAGAGCAACGCGGGCTAACCTTTACCTTGGTATACGATATGCCTGAGCAGGTTTGCTACTACTGTGATCAGCAAAAACTTCGTCAGATCCTGTTAAATCTGGTAGGTAACGCCATCAAGTTTACCGATCAGGGTGAGGTAAAGGTCTGTGTTGAGATGATCAAAGAAGGCAATATGGCTCACAGGGTACGTTTCAGTGTGATCGATACCGGCCCCGGCATTGAAGAGGAAGACATCGAGAAGCTCACCGAGCCCTATGTGCAAAGCAGTGCTGGTAAAACAAAAGGAGGTACCGGGCTTGGACTGGCCATCACTGCGCGACTGCTGGATAAAATGGGCAGCCAACTGGAAATCCTCAGTGAGCTCGATAAAGGCAGTTCATTTAGCTTTGATTTAACGCTGACTGTCGGAGAGCTCAGCCTGGTCGAGAAGCGCCATCATAATGTCGACTATGCCACCGGCCTGGACATTTTGTTGGTCGAAGACTTGGATCTGAACCGTAAGATTGCCATTGAATTTATGGCCAGTGACGAACACAGGATAAAACTGGCCAACGATGGCGAGAGTGCCATCGAGCAGCTTACCGAACATGCATTTGATGTGGTATTACTGGATATGAATTTACCTGATTTAACCGGTCAGGAGGTACTCAAGCGACTTAAAAACATTGAACACAAGAATCGGCGCACCCCATTTTTGGCCTTTACCGCCAGCCTCAGTCCGGAAGAAATCAAAGAGTATCTGGCACTGGGGATCCGAGATGTAGTCGGTAAACCCATCAAACAAGATAAGCTGCGTCAGGCCATCAGTAATTCGCAAAAAGCGCAAAAACCAGATATCAGCGTCGAACTAAGCGATACCCTCTATGATGAAAGCGCGGTAGGCTCACTCAGCGGCTTCAGCGAAGATGAAGTCTCATCCATCTATAACGAATTTGTTTTGTCTGCCCGGACTAAATTACGCCACATTCAGCAATTGCTGGATGAAGATGATCAACAGTGTATTAAGCTCTTGCATCGCCAGGCCAGCACCGCGCTCCAGCTTGGTTTTAATCGCTATGGTTTAATGCTTAAAAAAATCGAGCGCAGGCTGCTGGATAAAAAGCGCTGTGATGAAGAGCTATCCGATGCCATGGTGTTATGGCAGCAAAGCCTGGAAGCCTACCTGCAGTATGTGCGTCATCACACGCTCAACTAGGCAGCTTCATGCAAACGCGCAAAGCATTACTTTTATCGCCAGAATGTCGACTTTATGGGAAAAGTTAGTCATTCTAGCTGACACAGGGTGCTGTGCTACCCAAATAACAAGAAATCTGAAGGAAATTTCATTATGACACTACTTAAATCACCGCTGGCCATTGCCATCGGTGCGGCCATGATCGGCCTCAGTACGCCCTCAGTGGCGGCAACCACAGATAAAGCTGAACAAGCCAGTACTAAAGAGTGGAACGTGCTGACTCCCCCGGGTGACAAGCAAACCATTACCATAGACACCAACGAGACAACCTGGAGTAACCTGGATGTCAGCCCGGATGGTAAATCCATTATTTTTGACATGTTAGGTGACATTTATGTGATGCCAATGAGCGGTGGTAAAGCCACAGCGATCACCAGTGACAGAGCCTGGAACTTCCAGCCTAAATTCTCTCCCGATGGCACAAAAATCGCCTTTATCTCGGACCGTGAAGGGGCAGAGAACCTGTGGGTGATGGACGTCAACGGCGACAACATGCGCAAAGTCTCTGATGAGTCTCATAACCTACTGCATAACCCCGCTTGGTCACCAGATGGTCAGTACATCGCGGTTAAGCAAGGTCAGGTAACGGGTCGTACGATTCCGGGTGGTTCAATCCGCATGTACCATATCTCAGGTGGTAAAGGTGTGGTGGTAAGAGATCGTTTACATGGTGCTAAGTCGCAGAAAAACATCGCTGAACCCGCTTTCTCAACCGATGGCAAGAAACTGTATTACTCAGTCGATGCCACACCTGGTGTCACCTGGGAATACAACAAAAATGCCCTGGGATCCGTGTTTGAGATCCGCTCATGGGATCTGGCCACTGGTGAAGAAGAAACCGTGATCCGTGGCTCCGGCGGCGCGATTCGCCCAACACCGAGCCCGGATGGTAAATCATTGGCGTTCGTTAAGCGTATTGAAAATGGCAAGGTCATGCAAAGCGCCTTGTATATTAAAGATCTGAAATCAGGTATCGAAACTGAGATCTTTGCCGGCCTGGACCGTGACCTGCAAGAAGCCAATGGTGCACAAGGTAACACCCCGGCATTTGCCTATACACCGGATGGCAAAGCCTTAGTTTTCTGGGCGGGCGGCGTATTCCATAAAGTCGACATTGCCAGTAAACAAGCCAAAGTGATCCCAACTCGTGTTGTTGCTGAGAAAGAAATCACACCTGCGCTTAAATTTGCTGTCGACGTGGCACCGGATACTTTCAAAGTCAAGCTGGCGCGCTGGTCACAGATTTCTCCGGATGGTAAAACGGCGCTGTTTCAGGCATTGGGTCATTTGTACACCAAAGACATCGCTTCAGGTAAAGTACGCCGTGTAACAAAGCAAAACGACCACTTTGAGTTCTACCCAAGCTTCTCACGTGATGGCAAATACATCGTATACACCAGCTGGGACGATCAGGACCTGGGTGCCGTACGCATAGTATCAGCCAGTGGCGGCACAGGCCGAGTGATCACCCAAGACCCAGGTCACTATATCAACCCGAGCTTTTCACCAGATGGTAAACATGTCTTGTATCGCAAAGTGACTGGGGGCTACCTGCTCAGCGGTGACTGGTCGATGGAACCGGGCATTTACCTGACCAGTGCCAAAGGTGGTGAAGCCAAGCGCATCATCAAACATGGTGACAACCCCCACTTCGGCGCAGAAAAAGACCGTATCTATTTCAGCGTCATGAGCGATGGTACACACCGTGAACTAAAATCTGTTGACCTCACTGGTGAAAAAGAGCGTTCACACTTCAAGGGCGACTACATTTTTGACTACCGTGTTTCTCCTGATGGTCACTATGTTGCCTTCATCGAAAACTTCAACACCTTTGTGGCGCCATTTACCAGCACAGGTAAAACCCTGTCAATTAACAAAGGGACTAAGTCGTTCCCGGTCCAGCAAGTCTCAAAATATTCTGGCGACTTCCTGAACTGGAAAGCAGACAGCAGTGCGTTAACCTGGGCTTTTGGTCCTACTTTGTATCAGCGTAAGCTCACAGATACCTTTGCGTTCTTAAAAGGCGCAGCAGCCGAGCCGGCAGAACTGACGGCGCAAGGCATTGATCTGAGCTTTGAGAAAAAGGCCGACAAGCCAGAAGGTATATTGGCCCTGGTTGGTGGTAAAGTTGTGACTATGCGTAACGCAGACGAGCAGCAAGAAATCATCGAAGATGGGGTGGTACTGATTGAAGAAAACCGCATTATTGCGGTGGGCACTCGAGCTGATATTGAGATCCCAAGTAAAGCCAAAGTAATGGATATCACTGGCAAAACTGTGATCCCAGGTCTGGTAGATGCACACGCCCACGGCAGCTACGGCAGCCATAACCTGCAACCGGAACAAAACTGGAATCAGCTATCCAACGTCAGTTTTGGTGTTACCACGATTCATGATCCATCCAATGACTCGAACGAAGTCTTCTCTATGGCTGAATTACAGCGTGCAGGTTTGACCGTCGCACCGCGTATTTACTCGGTAGGCCGTATTCTTTACGCAGGTAATGCTCCGGGATATAAAACCCCAATCAGTAATCTGGAAGACGCACAATTCCATGTTAAACGTCTTAAAGATGCGGGGGCTATCACAGTGAAGAGTTATAACCACCCACGTCGTGATACGCGTCAGCAAGTGCTCGAAGCTGCCAAGCAAATGGAAATCATGGTGGTACCGGAAGGCGGTTCTAAGTTCCAGCAGAACATGAATATGATCATCGATGGCCACACCGGTCTGGAGCATGCGCTGCCCATCCCGAACATCTATTCTGACGTTACGCAAATGTGGAGCCAGACCAAAGCCGGTTTCACCCCAACGTTTAACGTGGCCTACGGTGGTATCAAAGGGGAAGACTACTTCTACGACACCACAGATGTATGGAAGAACGAACGTCTGGCCAGTTTTGTTCCAGACTACATTCTGAACCCGCGTTCAGTGCGCCGTGAAAAGGCACCTGAACACCACTATAACCATATCAACGCTGCAAAATCCGCGAAACAACTGCGTGATAAGGGCGTAACGGTACACATTGGTGCGCACGGCCAGCGTGAAGGTCTGGGCGCTCACTGGGAGCTGTGGTCAATGGCGCAAGGTGGCTTTACGCCATGGGAAGCGCTGCGCAGTGGTACCATCGATGGTGCCAAATATCTGGCTATGGACCACGACATTGGTACCATTGAAAAAGGCAAGCTGGCAGACTTAGTGATCATTGACGGTGACGTACTGAACGACATCCGCGAATCAGAAAAAGTCGCTTATACCGTTTTGAATGGTCGTATCTATGATGCTGCGACGATGAACGAAACGGGTAACTATAATGTGCAGCGTCAGCCGCTGTTCTTCGAAAACGGCAGTAAAACGCCAATGCACCCGGCAACGGAAGCGTATATGGAAGAGAAAGCACATAAATATCACTGGAAACACTAAAACCAGATCATTTCATTGCTAAAGCAGCCGAAAGGCTGCTTTTTTTTCGCCTACCTCTCTATCTGCGCATTTATCTTCTGGCAGCAATGCCTTACACACCTCAACTTGTCCCGCTCTGTACGCTGGATATTGTCGAGAACTGTTCTAAACTGTGTCACTGAATAGGATACTCTGTCGTCAGGCTCATGCTATGATGGCGGCGCAGCGAGGCCGCGTTTACAGGCGCCACCAGCACGGCCTCACGGGTATATCAGCTAATACAAGGAGCAGGGAGCATGTCTGATCTCAGCCACTTCTTTAAGTCACTTAACCTGACACAAAAATTGATCTCGGCCTTTCTCTTGGTCGCCCTGATCCCAACCGCCATCATCATCACTATGGCCCTGATGCAAGCGTCCGATGCTATGACCCGACAGGTCTATGCCCAATTGGGGGCAGTCGGTGAAATTAAAGAAAGCGCCATTGAGCGTCATTTCAATGGCGTGCAGGATAAACTGGTATCGCTGGCTGTGAACCCCTATGTCAAGCAAGCGGCCAGGGACTTCATCCAGGCCTATGCCGAAGTCGATGATGCCGTTGCAACACCCGCCAGCCTGACGCGCTTTTATCGCGAGCAGTTTGCGCCACGCTTTAAATCACTCAATGAGCAAGCCGCACCGCCCGCAATATTACTAGACGACTTGTCCCCTCAGGGGGTCACTTTACAAACCCGTTACCTGGCCGAGAACCCGCATCCTCTGGGGGAAAAGCTTAACCTGCTCAGTAGTCCTGTTGACGACACATACGATCAAGTGCACAGGCAATACCATGAGTTTTTTACTAAAATTGCCGACGTTTACGAGTTTTACGATATTTTCATTGTCGATAATCTGAATGGCAATGTTATCTATTCGGTCTATAAAGAGAGCGACTTTGCCACCTCACTGCTCTACGGCCCTTACTCAAAGAGCAATATTGCCAAAGCGTTTCTCTCAGCCCGCGAGTTAAGCCAGGAAGGCGATATGGCGTTTGTTGATTATGAGCAGTATTTGCCTTCTTACAATGCCCCAGCCAGTTTTGTCGCGACCCCGTTGGTGATCGATGGTCAGGTATCAGCCACATTAATCTTCCAGCTCTCGATAGACGCCCTGAATACCATAATGACAGAACGTCAGGGGCTGGGAGAAAGCGGAGAAACCTATTTAGTTGGTCCGGAGGGCCTGATGCGCTCAGACTCTTATCTGGACCCGGTTCATCACTCAGTGACGGCCTCATTTCGTCATCCGGAAAAAGGCACTGTGAATACCGAAGCATTCAAACTGGCTATGCAGGGACAACAAGGGCAGAAAGTCGTACTCGACTATAACGGCAACCCCGTTTTGTCGGCCTATACCTCAGTAGAGGTGTTTAATGTGCGCTGGGCGCTGCTGGCTGAAATCGACGAAGCCGAAGCCTTTGCGCCAATCAATACCTTGCGCACCCAGTTACTTATGGTGCTGGCGGCCTGTATTATAATGATTATTCTGGCCGCGTTCTGGTTCGCTCGTACTCTGACTCGTCCGGTCCACGCGCTGGTAAATACCATTCGCAAAGTGGAGCAAGAGGGTGACTTTGCTTTACGCACTGAGATAAATACTTTGGATGAAATTGGCCGCTGCGGCGAGGCGTTTAACTCCCTTCTGGACGCGTTGCAGCTATCTATTTCAGAGACAAACCGAGTAATGAACCGCATGGCCGCAGGTAGATTTGACGACAGGATCAGTGTGCCGTGTAAAGGGGAGCTGGATACCCTGAAGCGTGCTACGAATGACTGCGCGCAAAGCCTGCAAGCGGCATTGAGTGATGTAGGGCAAGTGATCCATGCAATGTCAGAAGGCCAGTTTGACAAGCAGCTCCAGTCCGAAATGAGTGGCGACCTGGCAACCCTCAAACAGCATATCAACACCTCTATGCATTCTATCAATGCGACTATGACAGAAATTGTCAGCGTGATGTCGGAGATGGAGCAAGGTCACTTCCGGGGGCAAGTGCAGGTTGAGGCGCAAGGTAGCCTGCAACGGCTAAAAATAAGCGTAAATAACTCAGTAAGCAGTGTTGCCGGGGCCATTGACGGGCTCGCCGCTATGATGAGTGCACTACGTCAGGGCGACTTTAGCCAGCGTCTTGAGTTACCGCTACGTGGCCAGCTTGAGGAACTCAAAGACGACACTAACTCCAGCGTGGAGAATCTCGCCGCCATTATCGAAGACATCGGTCACACTATGGCTGCCGTCAGCGAGGGAGACTTCAAACAAACCGTATCAACGCCAGCTCAGGGGCAGCTCGGGGAGCTCAAGGAACACATTAATGTCTCGGTACGCAGTGTCGATGAGGCCATCAGTGAAATTTCATCGGTCATGATGGCAATCAGCCATGGTCGCTTCGACCGCACTATCAATTCTCCTATGTGCGGTCAGCTGGATACACTCAAAGGCGATATCAACCACTCGGTGAATAATCTCAGCCGCGTCATAGAAGAGCTGGCCAGCGTCATGTCGGCGATGAGCCAGGGAGATTTCACCGTCCAGATTGGATCCGACTTGCAGGGCCAGTTATTGCAGCTAAAAGAAGATGTCAACGCCTCCACAACCACTGTTTCTGACGCCATCAATGAAGTTACACGGGTATTGGGCGCGCTGGCTAAAGGACAGCTGAATGAACAGATCAATGGTCACTACGAGGGCGTATTTGAAACACTGCAACGCGATGTTAATGCCACCATCGCTAAGCTAACTGAAGTGATTGAAGGGATCCAATATGCGGCGGGTCAGGTGACCCAGAGTGCCGGCGAAATAGCAGCTAGCAACACAGAGATCAGCCAGCGTACCGAAGAGCAGGCGGCCAACCTGGAAGAAGCCAGCGCCAGTACCAGCCATATGCTCGAAGAACTGACTTTAGTCGCCAAACAATCGGGCACTGCAGTGGAGCTGGCAAGTAATGCGGAAACCATAGCCAAAGAAGGCGGCTCTCTGTCACAGGATACCGTGGCAGCCATCGGTGAAGTGAACCGGGCCAGCAAAGACATTAATGAAATTGTGTCAGTGATCGATGCGCTGGCTTTTCAAACCAACTTGCTGGCACTCAATGCCGCCGTAGAAGCAGCACGGGCAGGTGAAAATGGCCGGGGTTTTGCGGTGGTTGCAAACGAAGTGCGTGAGCTGGCGGGTCGCAGTGCCGCTTCTGCCAAGCAAATCAAAGAGATCATTGCGAATAGCAACGAGAAAGTGGAGCAAGGCACGCAGCTGGCTAATCATTCGGGTGAGAAGCTTGATCAAATAGTCGAAGCCGTCGCCGATGTGAGCCAAAACATAGTGAAAATCAATCTGTCGACCACCACACAGCAGCAATCGATCAAAGAAGTGGATATCGTTGTGCAACGCCTGACGGACTTAATTCAGGAGAACTCGGCTATCACGGAAGAGACGATGGCGGCAGCACGACAAATGTCAGAGCAGGCCAATGCGATGCGTGAGTTACTCGGTTACTTTGAAGTGAATGCGCGTCAACAGAGCGCCCTGGCGTCACCTGAACAGGAGCTGCTGATCCACAGCTATAACGCCTCTTAAATCTGCACGGAGGTCCATCAGTGTATGTACAGCGCGGTTTAGGTTTCCCCGCGCTGTATCTGGTTTCTTATTGCAGGGCAAATGAGTCCGCATCCAGGTGCGCAGGAAAGCCCAACTTGAAGGACTCCAGAGACGCCTTGTCCAGGCTGACCACCAGCACATCGGCTTTATCATCCGCGATACCCGCCAGTAGGGCGCCGGTGTAATCATATGCGGCTGTTCCGCCATTGTGTGCTGTGCCATAGCCATCCTCACCAACCCGGTTACAACCCAGCACATAACACTGGTTTTCAATCGCCCTGGCTTGCAATAACGTATCCCAGATGCGACGTCGGGCAGCAGGCCAGTTTGCCACATTGATCATCACATCATAGTCATTGCGATTACGCTGAAATACTGGAAAGCGCAGGTCATAACACACCTGAGGTAAGATCCTGAAGCCATTTACCTCGAATACCACACGCTCCTCTCCGGCAATGACATACTCCCCTTCTTTGCCCAGACAAAACAGGTGGCGTTTATCATAGTAACGCACTGTGCCATCCGGCCAGCACCAGTAAAAACGATTGGCTTTCTTGTTACCTTGCATCACCAGTACGCTGCCCGCCACAACTGCCTGCCAGCGCTGCGCCTGCTGTTGTAAAAAAGCCAGGGCCTTACCCTCCAGGGGAGGTTCTGCGCAGGGTTCGGCCAACGCAAAGCCTGTCGCGAAGGTTTCCGGCAAAATGATTAGATCACAGTTGTGTAATTGATCCTGTTGGGCTTGCAGCTGAGTATCCAGCTGAGCAAAGTTATTCTGAGGTGCCAGCCAGTCAATCGACTGCTGCACCAGTGCAACGGTTAAAGTTGACATAGGCGCTTCGCAGCCTCCTGTAAGGTGCTGTCTTCTTTGGCAAAGCACAAACGGATCACCTTATCTGTACTGCCGCCGGCATAGAATACACTGAGGGGGATCGCCGCAACGCCGACTTCCTCCGCAAGATATTCGCAAAAACGCACATCGTCCAGTGACGAAATGGCGCTGTAGTCCAGTAACAAGAAGTAGCTGCCTTCGCTTGGCAAAATGGTAAATCGGCCCGGCTGAAGTGCTTCAACCAGCAGATCACGCTTATGCTGATAGAAATCAGACAATGCATCGACATGCTCCGGCTCCTCTTTGAGCATATCAGCCAGCGCCAGCTGCGCCGGGGTAAAGCAAGAGAAGGTGACATACTGATGGATCTTACGAAACTCATCACTGAGCGCCTCAGGTGCAATACAATATCCCAGCTTCCAGCCGGTGCAATGAAAGGTCTTACCAAAACTGGCCACCACCATGGCTCTGGCTGCCAGATCAGGGTCCCGCAACGCACTCATATGCGGCTGAGCATCAAAGGTAATATGCTCATACACTTCATCGCTGATCAGAAACAGGTCGTGCTCATTCAACAATGCCTTTAACGCTGTCATATCTGCTGCTTTTAGCGTTTTTGCACTTGGGTTATGGGGTGTATTGACAATAATAGCACGTGTTTTTGCCGTCACAGCGGCTGCAACCTGTTGCCAGTCAACCCGATAATCCGGTGCCTGCAACGCGATATGTACACTGGTACCGCCGGCCAGCTCAATGGCTGGATGATAAGAATCATACGCGGGGTCGAACACTATCACTTCATCACCCGGGCGCACCAGCGTCTGAATGGCCACAAACAGTGCTTCCGTGGCGCCAGCTGTCACGGTAACCTGAGCCGCAGCCTGGACCTTAGCCCCGTATTTTCGCTCTACCAATGCGGCAATTTGCTGTTGTAAAGCAGGCATGCCGGGCGAAGGCGCATACTGATTCATACCCGCCTGAGCATACTGGGTCAGTCCGAGTTTGAGCCGCTCAGGCGCATCAAATTCAGGAAAGCCCTGAGACAGATTGAGTGCACCATGCTGATTGGCCAGCGCGGTCATTTTTGAAAAAATACTGGTACCTACATGAGGTAATTTACTTTCCACGGCCAAGTCCTCGTTTGCGTGTGGTGTAACGGCCCAAGCGATGCTATCATTGCTTCAAATAGAAGTATAGCCGTCTAAAATTATCCACGATATTACTCGTGAGAGGTAAGCGTATGCAATCAGCACAAGCAAAACATGCCCTGATAGAAGCCGGAGGCTGGCTCAGCGAACAGGGCTGGGTACCGGCAACCGGAGGCAATTTCTCCATTAGAACAGAGCAAGGCTTTGTTGTCACGGCCAGTGGTCATGACAAGGGCGCATTGCAACCTGAGCATTTTCTGGAGTTCGACACCAAGGGTACACAGACAGCCGGCACTGGTAACCCCTCGGCTGAAACCGAGCTACATCTTGCGCTTTATGCACTCAGCCCTCGCACCCACTGTATCTTACATACCCACTCTGTTGCCGCCACTGTCTTGTCACGCCTGACAGCACATCACAGCCTGGACATCACTGGGTATGAAATGCAAAAAGCCCTGCATGGCTATACCAGCCACCTGGAAACTCTGGCCATTCCGGTATTCGATAACGATCAGGATATTCCCGCCCTGGCTGGTCGGGTAGCTGAATATCATTCCCATACGCCTATCCAACACGGCGTGCTGATCCGCGGGCATGGGTTGTATGCCATGGGTGCCGATATCAACGAAACCCGTCGCCATATTGAAGCACTGGAATTTTTGTTTAACTGCGAACTGACGCGCCGACAACTGGAAAAAAACGGATGATCAAAGCAATTCTAACCGACATCGAAGGCACCATTACGCGCATCTCTTTCGTTAAAGAGATTTTGTTTCCCTATGCCGCGAACAACCTGACAGATTTCGTCACTCAGTATGCGCAACAACCCGAAGTCAGTGCGCAATTGGACGCCGTGCGCGCTGAACTGGGCGAGCCTCGCGCTTCGCTGGAGCAGGTTATTCAGGCGCTACTTAGCTGGATCGCCGAAGATAAAAAAATAACCCCGCTGAAGCAATTACAGGGCATGATCTGGCAGCATGGTTATCAGAATGGCGACTTTACTGGCCATATTTATCCGGATGCCTACCAGTTTTTGTGCACAGAGCATGACGCCGGCAAGGCACTTTATGTATATTCATCCGGCTCCGTTCAGGCTCAACAACTGCTGTTTGCGCATTCAGACTATGGCGATATGCGACCTATGTTCAGTGGCTATTTTGATACCCGGGTGGGTGCCAAACAACAGCCTGAAGCCTATCAAACCATTGTCAGTCAGTTATCTTTTGCGGCGCACGAAATTCTCTTTCTAAGTGATGTCGTGGCCGAACTGGATGCCGCCAAAGCAGCCGGATTGCAGACCTTACAGCTGTGGCGCGATGCACAGCCACGTGCACAACAGCACAAATATATTGAAGATTTCAGCCAATACCATGCACAGGAGTCGCTATGAGCCAGTTGACCGTTTTCCACGACCAGCACCCGAATAAAATAGAGTTCCAGAGTGAAGCACATCACCAGATAGCCGCCCAACTGAGTGAAGTAGGTGTACGTTTTGAACAATGGCAGGCCGCTTACGATGTCGCCCAGGCCACCTCTCATGACGATATTCTTTCGGCTTATCAAGCAGATATTGCGCGACTAACAGCACAAGATGGATATCAAACGGTAGATGTGATCTCCTTACCCAAAGGTCACCCCGACGCAGCCTCACTGCGCCAGAAGTTTCTCTTTGAGCATACGCATAGCGAAGATGAAGTCCGCTTCTTTGTGCAAGGACAGGGGCTATTCTGCCTGCATATTGGCGAGCGGGTGTACCAGGTGCTGTGTCAGCAGGGCGACCTGATCTCAGTCCCTGCCAATACACCTCACTGGTTTGATATGGGCAGCGATCCTGAGTTTACGGCGATCCGGCTATTCAACAATGAACAAGGCTGGGTAGCACAAAGTACCAGCAGCCCAATCGCAGAGCGCTTTCCGTTACTGGATTAAAACGCCCTTACGGCACGGGTCTTCTCATACCGTGCCTAATACGCCAGCTGCAACCTCTTGCGGATAATATACCCCGGTATCGAGTACCCAGGCCGTGACTAACGCGGCAGGCGTGACATCAAAGGCAGGATTGTACACTTTCGCCTGCTCCGGCGCCCACTGGCAACGACCAAAACTGCCACTCACTCCGGTGACTTCTGTCTCTGCACGCTGCTCAATAGGAATGTCCTGCCCGGATGCACAGCTGCTGTCCAACGTCGTCACTGGTGCAACAACATAGAAGGGGATCTGGTGATAATGCGCCAGTACAGCCAGGTTATAAGTCCCCACCTTATTTGCAAAATCGCCGTTAACCGCAATGCGATCTGCGCCGACGAAAATCTTATCGACTTTGCCCGCTGCCATCAGGCTGGCTGCCATATTGTCGCAGATCAGCGTGTATGGGATCTGCCACTGAGCCAGCTCATAGGCCGTCAGGCGTCCCCCTTGCAACAGAGGCCGGGTTTCATCAACCCAGATATGAATATTCGAATGTTGCCTGGCTGCATGATGGATAACTCCTAATGCCGTACCGACACCTGCGGTTGCCAATGCCCCGGTGTTGCAGTGAGTGAGAATATTATCTCCGGATTCAACCAACTCAGCTCCGAATGTAGCCATTCGGTCGCACAAGGCGCAGTCTTCCTCAAACAAACGCTCCGCCTCAGCAACCACGGCCTGCGCATACTCGGGTTGTTGCAGCGCCTCGCGTAGTCTGACCATACAATGCATCAGGTTTACTGCGGTTGGACGCGTCGCGGTCAATTCATCAATGGCGTCGCTCAATTGCGCTTTACTGCTGCCCAGCTCTGCCAGATAAGCCACCAGCAAGCTGGCCGCCAGGCCAATCAAAGGCGCCCCGCGTACTTTAAGTGCTAAGATCAGCGACTTCATCTGCTCCACATTTTCGCAGTGATGCCATAGTTGCTGATGTGGCAGCAGATACTGGTCCAGCACTTGAACCATGCCATTTTGATATTTAAGACTGCGTGCGATTAACTCTTTCAACCTTGCTTCCTCCGGCTTGCTCCTGAGTAATGCCAATCATCAACCAGACCTGCCCGTTCAGCGTGATCCCATAATGAAATGGCTGGCAACTATTCTACATCAAGATCTAAAGATGTATAGACTTCTAAACGTTTGCAGGTATAGAATGCTGATCTAATTTTATTCTATGTGGATGATCCGGATGAGTGCTTATCAGGCGTTTAACAATGAAATGGCCATTGAATACATCAATAACCTGGGGGGGATCTTCCCGCCAGACGCCCAGCTGAACTGCTATGAGTTTGGCGATGGCAACTTAAACCTGGTGTTCAGAGTCACGGATCAACACAACCACAGTGTTATCCTGAAACAGGCACTCCCGTATGCCCGCTGCGTTGGTGAAAGCTGGCCATTGACACTGGACAGGGCGCGTATTGAAGCCAACGCATTACTCCGCCATGGTAAGGTCTGCCCGACGCACACCGTTAAAGTGATACATCATGACAGTGTGCAGGCCGTCACCATACTCGAAGATTTAGGCCACCTGCGCATATTGCGTGGGGAGCTCAATGCCGGGCGTACCTTTGCAAATCTGGGGCGGGATGTTGCCCGGTACCTGGCCACAACCAGCTTTTATCACAGCGATTTCTACCTCAGCGCGACCAAAAAAAAATCCCTGGTACAGACTTTTACCAATCCGGAACTTTGCGCCATCACGGAAGAGTTATTTTTTGATGACCCTTATCAGGACTCTGAGCGCAACCACTATCCCGAAGCGCTGAGCCCTGAAGTCAGTAAACTTCGTCGCAATAAAACACTAAAACTGGCCATAGCGCAGCTCAAAACACGCTTTTTGTCTTCGCCCCAGGCACTGTTACATGGTGATGCCCACAGTGGCAGCCTGTTTGTTGATGACACAACAACCAAACTTATTGACCCGGAATTTGCCTTTTTCGGCCCCATTGGGTTCGATCTGGGGTCTTTCATCGGCAATTTGCTGTTGAACTTCTGCGCCCAGCATGGCCGCATCAGCGAGCCATCGAAACGCCGTGATATTCATACATATTTGCTGCGCACCATAGATAGTTGTCTCAACGAGTTTGAGCAGCAGTGGCTCAGTTTGTGTAAACAACAGGGTAAAGACAGCACTTTGCTGGTAGCAGGATATGCTGAACACTTTTTACATGAAGTCTTTCAGGATGCCATCGGTTACTGTGGTTGCGAAATGATCCGACGGACAATAGGTCTGGCCCATGTCAGCGATCTGGATGAAATTGAGGATGATCAGGCTCGTCTTCGCGCCCAGCGCCTGGCTCTGGAAGTGGGTGAACAGCTGATCCTGCACGCCCGTAGCTGTCACAGCAAAGAAGCTTGCTACCAGCTGATCATCAGTGTATTGCAGTAATTCAGAGCCGCAAGCAACGCAGATCAACCCTCATTTGCGGATTGTTCTGCGTGTGGTTTAGCGGGTTTGATCCGCTTGTTGCGCCGATGCAATATAATTATCGATCTGGGATTCCAGTACGCTTAATGGTACTGAACCATGACGCAGGATCTGATGGTGGAACTCACGAATATCGAAGGCATCACCTAATGCCGTCTCGGCTTTCGCACGTAGGCGCTTAATAGTCAGCTCTCCAACCTTGTAAGACAGGGCCTGCCCCGGCCAGGAAATATAGCGATCGGTCTCAGTTTTAACATTGTGCAGTGACAAGGCGGTATTATCGCGCATAAAGTTCATTGCCCGTTCGCGGCTCCAGCCGTACATATGCATGCCGGTATCCACAACCAAACGGGCCGCCCGCCACATTTCATAGGTCAGACGTCCAAAGTTACTGTACGGATCCTGATAGAACCCGGCTTCCAGGCCCAGGTACTCCGCGTACAATCCCCAACCTTCACCAAATGCCGAAATATAAGAATCGCGACGGTAGTCAGGTAAATAATCTAACTCCTGATTCAGTGAAATTTGCAAGTGATGCCCTGGCACAGCTTCATGCAAAGTCAGTGCTTCAAGTACATACAAGGGGCGTTTATCCAGAGCATAAGTATTCACCCAGTAGTAACCTGCATCTGTATCCTTATCCGCGCCCAGATAGCGACCTGTGGTGTACTTAGGTGCGATCGCATCTGGTACCGGGGCCACACCATACGGGCGGCGCGGCAGCGTATGGAAGAGTTTAGGTAGCTGAGCGTCCATTTGCTTCGCAATATACGCCGCTTCCTTCAGCAGCTCTTCGGCACTGTTGGCGTAGAATTGAGGGTCTGTTCTCAAAAACTGCACAAATTCGGCAAAGCTTCCTTCAAATTCGGTTTGCCTGATGATTTGCATCATTTCACCTTTGATCCTGGCAACCTCTTTGAGTCCCAGTTCGTGGATCTCTTTGGGTGTCATTTGCGTGGTAGTGAAATGTGCAGTGCGATTACGATAAAACTCGACACCATTTGGTGTACTGGAAATACCGATGTCATCCCGTGCACCCGGTCGATACTCTTCGACAAAAAACTTTAAATACTCGCGATACGCGGGAATAACCTGCTGTGCCAATACCGTTTTTGCCCGCGCCTGGATCGCGGCAAACTCCTGTTCAGGCAAGTTATGCTGATTGACAGCAAAAGGCCTGAAAAACTGCGATTGCGTTACATCATCGACAATAAACGCTTCAATAGACGATTCATATCCTGTCAGTACCGCTTTGGGCTGAGTCAGCCCCACTGCCAGCCCCTTGCGCATCCAGTCAATATTTTGCTGGAAATAACGCGGCACTTCAGCGAGCTTATTAAGATACACCTCATATCCCGCAGGCCTGCTCAAATCCACATCATTAAACAGCCAGGGCAGACTACTGTGAAATCCACTTTCAGACTTGAGCGGCATGTAGTGTGCGTTGAAACGGTAGCGATCGACCTGATCCTGGATTTGGGCGCGCAAAATCGTCAGATTAATACGGTTGTCTTCACTTAAATTTCCCGTGTTTAGTGCGTCTAATCGCTGAAGAAAGCGTTCACGCTCCGTATTTTGAGTCGCCAAAGCGGCCGCACTTAGATCGGGCAACTGAGTTTTAATCGTGTCTCGATTGTCGTTACGAAACGTCATAACTTGCTCAGCCAGACTGGTAAATTGCTGATCGGCACTGACCTGAGTCAGCTCACACCCCGTCAGTCCCAGTGCCAAAGTCACAGCGCACACAGTGCGAGATAGAGTGGTTTTCAGTGAAGCGTTCACGCGAGTGATCCTTTAACAATAATGTGAAATTTACGCAACACCTAAACATGCCAGTGAGAGGCTTGCAACTTAAAACGACCAGTCACTGATTGACGCCTGTCAGGGTTCAATCAAGCAGGCCCCAAGAGACCAAGGAAAAAGTGATTACTAATTCATCAGCCCTGAAGAAAAGCAATAAATTTGCCTCTGAACATTGAATTTTGCTTTGCAAAACCAGGAAGAGCGATTAATGTAGCCGCAGCGAAGCTGGCACCTCAGAGGTGCGATATCAGACGCTTCGGCAATTCGTACAACAGCAACTGATTATTGTGGTAAGTGAAATGATATTCCATGATTCCATGGCAATGGCACAAGAAAAAATGACTAAAGTTTGTCAGTTTCTGGAACAGAATCAGTTGCCCCCTACGCCATTGAATTACCATATAGGCTATGTCTATATCAGCCAGACCAATCGTGACCTGACCGAACGTCTGGATCGGGACATTCGTAACCGTGTTGCTATAGATAGCATTTACATTGAGCAGCTCTACTATGAGTACCTGCAAAAAGAACATCAGACTGAAGCCAACCTAATCCAGCAAGTCGGCGGTATGATCGATCAGCTCAATGACTCAGCGCAACAGTCACAGCAAAGTCTGATCGGCTTTGCCAAGCAAATCAATCACTGCCTTCATAATCTGGATGAACACAATGTCGTGAAAACCCGGGCTGCCCTGAAGGATTTTGGTGGGCATACCGAGCAACTACTGAAACAACACCAGCAGTTTAAAAATGCCTTGCGAAGAGCACGTGAAATTCATGAGAAGCAGCAACAGCAGTTACTGAAACTGCGTAAGCAGCGCATTTTAGACCCGCAAACTGGTCTTTATAAACGCCATTATCTGGGGCATAAAACGCAACTGTGGCTGACTCAGGATAAATCAATCTGTGCCATTTCAGTGCTGATCGAAAATCTGGATGCCTTCAGCCAGGACTTTGGTGAGCTGGTTGGCGAAACGGTGCTGCAACGTGTCGCTAAACGGATCCAGAAGTACGTGCTACAAAGTGGCCTGCCGGGCAGAACCGGTAAACAAGAGTTCACCATAGTACTGGCTGACTGTGAAGTCGACACTGCGGTGGTGGTGGCAGAAAAAATACGCCGCGGCGTGACCCGACTCAAGTTTGTCAGTGCCAAAGGTGATGTGTCGTTTCCGGATATCGATTTGGCCATTGGGATTGCACAACATCAACCGGAGCATGATTTCAACACCCTGTCACAACGTGCCGCCTTTGCCGCCAAGAAAGCCCAGTCTCTGGGTCAGAATTATTATATATCTGCGCCCAATTAGTAACGGCGAGCAGGCCACCAAAGTGCAATAGGACATCTACACCTGGGGTTATTGATTAATCTGGTTAAATTGCTGACACCGATTGCGCTCACTGAGTGCGATCAAGTACACTATTGACACCCAGATCCGGCACAAATAACGCACATGAAAGAAGCAAATCGCGACACCACACACTTTGGCTATAAAACAGTAGCAACGCAGGAAAAGGCCTCCATGGTGGCTGATGTTTTCCATTCCGTGGCTGCAAAGTATGATGTGATGAATGACTTGATGTCATTTGGGATCCATCGCTTATGGAAGCGCCAGACCATTGCGTGTTCAGGTGTCCGCCAGGGCCATAAAGTTCTGGACCTGGCCGGTGGTACCGGTGACCTGACCGCGAAGTTCAGTGAACTGGTTGGTGAATCAGGTCAGGTTATCCTGGGTGATATCAACGACTCAATGCTGCGCGTTGGACGAGACAAACTGCGTGACCTCGGTCGGGTCGGTAATATCGAATATGTGCAGATGAATGCCGAAGCCCTCCCCTTCCCGGACAATAGCCTGGATGTGATCACCATTGCTTTCGGACTACGTAATGTTACCGACAAAGACAAAGCACTACGCTCCATGTATCGCGTATTAAAGCCCGGAGGCCGACTACTTGTTCTTGAGTTTTCAAAAACAGACAACGAGGCACTGTCCAAGCTCTACGACTTTTATTCGTTCAACATTCTGCCAACCATGGGCAAACTGGTTGCCAACGACAGTGAGAGCTATCGCTACCTGGCTGAGTCCATTCGTATGCATCCGGATCAGGAAACACTCAAGTCAATGATGGAAGAAGCCGGTTTTGAACAGGCAAGCTATCAAAACCTCACAGGCGGTATCGTGGCGCTCCACCGAGGCTTTAAATTCTAACTCCGGGGAACAAAGGAAACTGTATGTGGATCACGCTGCTCACAGCCGTTGCCGAAAGCGCACTGGAAAAACTGCTGGACAAAGAGCCGTCTCTGGCCGTTCAGCTTTCCTCTGTAGAACATAAAACACTGGCCATTACCTTAACGGATCTGGGGTTGTGTTGTGCGCTACATTACGTAGGGGAACAGCAAGGTAAGCCGCGCTGTTTCGTCTACGGTCATTATCAGGATCAGGCTGACTGCCACATCACCACGACCTTATCGACCTTAGGTGAAATTTCCGATCCAAGCCAGCTAACGCGCCTGATCCGTGAAGAAAAGCTGGACCTGGATGGCGATCTGCAATTGGCACAAAGTTACAGTAAAGCTTTTTCTGGGTTACGTATAGACTGGGCTGAACACTTGTCCGCTCACCTTGGCGATGCGCCGGCACAACTGCTTGTAGAACGCTTTAATTTAGCCACCCAAACCGGGGCTGGCCACCTAACAACACTGCAACGAACCTTTGCTCAGTTATGTCAGGATGAGCTTAAAGTGGCCGTTCATCCACTTGAAGTTCGTCAGTTCAAATCCCATACGCGACAGTTGGCGCAACAGCTCGCAGCACTGGAACAACGTATTAACGCCTTAAGCGAATTATAAGGAGCTGGATTTGTCCATCGCTCGTCTGTATCAAATCGGTAAAACGTTTCTCAATTATGGCCTTGACGACTTGCTGCCAAGGCAAAAACAACCTTGGTATGCCCGGGCAATACGGCGCAGTCTGTTCTGGCTGCCAAACCAGCATCGCGACAAACCCCTCGGCGCGCGATTAAGACTGGCACTGCAAACTTTGGGGCCGGTGTGGATCAAGTTTGGCCAGATGCTATCCACACGCCGTGATTTGCTACCGCCGGATATTGCTGAAGAGCTCGCCCTGTTACAGGACAAAGTTGCTCCCTTCCCCGGCGATCAGGCACAGTCTTTAATAGAAAAAGCACTGGGGCTGGACACCATTAGCGACTGTTTTGTTGAGTTTGAGCAAACACCACTGGCATCTGCCTCCATTGCACAAGTTCATTGCGCCAAACTGGTGGTTGAGGACGAGCTCAGAGAAGTGGTGGTCAAAGTGATCCGGCCAAATATTGAAAAACAAATACTGGCAGACTTGTCGCTGATGGAACGTTTTGCCCGCTTACTGGCTAGCCTGATCAGCGCTGGACGCCGGTTGCGACCCGTGGAAGTGGTCAGAGAATATCGCAAAACCTTGCTGGATGAATTGGATCTGATGCGTGAAGCTGCCAACGCTATTCAGCTGCGCCGCAACTTTGAAGGATCTGACTCACTATATATTCCTGAGGTATACAGTGACTATTCCAGACGTAATGTGCTGGTGATGGAGCGCATTTACGGCATTCCAGTTTCAGATACTGAGTCGCTGCTGGCACAGGGCACCAATATGAAGGTACTCGCAGAGCGAGGCGTCGAAGTGTTCTTTACCCAGGTGTTCCGCGACAGTTTTTTCCATGCCGATATGCATCCGGGCAACATCTTTGTCTCTCGGGAAGACCCCCATAATCCGAAGTATATTGGCATTGACTGTGGCATCGTTGGCACTTTGAATCGCGAAGACAAACGTTATCTGGCAGAAAACTTCATTGCTTTTTTCAACCGCGACTATCGCCAGGTAGCACAATTGCATGTCGATTCTGGCTGGGTACCTGCGGATACGTGTGTTGAAGAATTCGAGTTTGCCATTCGCACAGTGTGTGAGCCAATCTTTAACAAGCCTCTGGCCGAAATCTCATTTGGTCATGTACTGGTCAATCTGTTCAATACAGCACGACGCTTTAATATGGAAGTACAACCACAGCTGGTACTGTTACAAAAAACCCTGTTGTACGTAGAAGGTTTGGGTCGCCAGCTATACCCACAATTGGATCTATGGAAAACCGCCAAGCCCTTTTTAGAAAAATGGGTGCAGGATCAGGTCGGTCCGCTGGCTGTTGCGAAAAAACTCTATACTAATTTGCCGTTCTGGGCAGAAAAAATGCCAGAACTGCCGGATCTCATTTATCAGAACCTGAAACGCAGCCAGCGCCAGAGCACGCCAATTGCACCCAGTCGCGGCAGCGATACGCGCGCACTGCTGCTTGGCATAGCCGCTGCTGCACTCACTATCGTAGCCGGTTTGTGTTTTATTGACGAACGCCAGCTCGCCAGCGGTGTCTGCTCAATACTGGCAATCGCAATATTTATCAAAGCTTGGCGTAAAACAGGGTGATATTTTACACACTCGGCGTATAATCTTTATTAATTCAATAACACAATAAACGGAGTAAACATGGGTTTTGGTGGTATCAGTATTTGGCAATTGCTTATCATTCTGGCCATTATTGTGCTTTTATTCGGCACTAAAAAACTACGTGGCATCGGCAGTGATTTAGGCAACGCAGTAAAGGGCTTTAAAAACGCAGTTGCAGAAGACGAAGAAGAAAAAAAGTCGGATAAAGCTGAAAATAAAGAGCAACTTACCGATCAAGCGGCACAAGCTAAAACAGCCAGCGAAAAAGAAAAAGACAAGGTGTGATCTGACATGGGGATGTGGGAACTCGTTGTAGTGATGATCGTTGGCCTGATAGTGCTTGGGCCTGAACGCTTACCTGTTGCAATCAGAACAGTGAGTCGCTGGATCAACACCGTCAAATCTGTCGCCAACTCTGTTAAAGCAGAGGTGAACGAAGAATTGCGCGTACACGAGTTGCATAGCAACCTTAAAAAAGCCGAAGAGCAAGGTCTGGATAACATCGCGCCGGGCCTGAAGCAATCGGTGGAGGAGCTACAACGCGCGGCAGAATCAGTGCGTCACAGCTATGGCAAGTCTCCAGATTCGTCAAAAAACGACAAAGATCCGTCCTCTCCAAACTAACTGTCTACGAGTTTTTGCATGTCAGATATGACAAACAGTGGCTTTATTGGCCACCTTATTGAGCTTCGAAATCGTCTGATCAAGGCGCTGCTCAGTGTCCTGATTATATTTGTGTCTTTGGTTTATTTCGCCAATGATATTTATGCCTTTGTGGCGGCTCCGCTGGTTGAAAGTTTACCCGCTAACAGCACCATGATTGCGACGGATGTTACAGCTCCTTTCTTTGCGCCATTTAAGCTGACGCTATTCGTGTCACTGTTTCTGGCGGTCCCCATGATACTGCATCAAATTTGGGGATTTCTGGCACCCGGTTTGTATCAGCATGAAAAGCGTATGTTGATGCCTATTTTACTGTCCAGTATCTTGTTATTTTACGCCGGCATCGCTTTTTGTTACTTCGTTGTGATGCCCATTATACTTGGCTTTTTTACGGCCGTCGGCCCGGATATGATGACCCTCTCTCCGGATATCAGCAGTTATCTTGGCTTCATTTTGAAACTGTTTTTTGCGTTTGGCGTCGCATTTGAAATCCCGGTAGCCATCATGTTGCTCTGCTGGAGTGGTGTCACAACCACCGATAGCCTGGCACAAAAGCGCCCCTACATCATTGTTGGTGTCTTTGTGATAGCGATGTTCTTAACGCCACCAGATGTGTTGTCGCAAACTCTGCTAGCCGTGCCCATGGCACTGCTTTTTGAAGTCGGTTTGCTGCTAGCAAGACTCTATAGTAAAAAACCAGCAACAGAGGAACAAAGCCATGAATAACCCCCAACTGATGCTGGCGATCACCTGCATACTATCCACTGTACTGAGTATATTTCCCGCACAGGCTAAAGGGCCATTACTGCATAAAGTGAAAGCATGTAGTCAGCTCGAAGCAGATACACAGCGTCTGGCCTGCTACGATAAACTTGCCGCGGATATTGCCGCCAGGCCACACCCTGCACCTCGCCATACTGAGACCAACAGTAAAGCCGCGTTTGGACTGGAACACAAAAAAGAAGGCGACCAAGAGATCAGTGCCACGCTTTCTGACGTCAGTAAGTCACCGAACGGGCAACGCCGCTTTACGCTGGACAATCAACAGCGTTGGCAACAAATTGGTACCCAGGCATTTTTTGCGAAAGAAGGCGATGCTGTGGTTATTCGCCGCGGGTCATTCAATTCTTTTATCATGCAGAAAGTGGGCTCAAACCGCACAATTAAAGTGAGAAGAGTCGACTAAATGCATACCTTAATAGACGCCGGTGTTAACTTAACCAGTACACAGTTTGATGCCGAGCGTGACACCATAATGACCCGGGCCGCCAACCAGGGTGTTGAGTCTATGTTGTTGATTGGCTGCGATTTACAAAGCAGTGAACACAGTCAAGCTCTGGCAATGCAATATGGTCAGTATGCCACTGCGGGGGTTCATCCTCATGACGCCAAAGACGTACCTGACGATTTTATTGTGCAATTACGCAATCTGCTCACGCAACAACGGGTCGTAGCCGTTGGCGAGTGTGGACTCGACTTTAACCGTGATTACTCCCCGCGTCCGGTTCAGCAACTGATCTGCGGGGTACAGCTGGAACTGGCTGAGACGCTGGATATGCCTGTCTATCTGCACGAACGCGACGCCTTTGACACATTCAGTGCAATGCTGGATGACTTTTCTTTGCGTGGAGTGCTGCATTGCTTTACCGGCGATAAACGTGCACTGCGTCATTACCTGGATTATGGCCTCATGATTGGTCTGACCGGCTGGTTATGTGACGAGCGCCGCGGTGAAACCTTACGGGAGCTGGTACGTTACATTCCCGAAGATCGGATCCTGCTGGAAACCGATGCGCCATTTTTGCTCCCCCGAACACTCAAGCCTAAGCCAAAATCGCGTCGCAATGAACCTGCGTATTTACCTGAAATCGCACATCATGTTGCCGCACTCAAAGACGTCTGTGTATCGGAACTGGCGCAACAAACCAGTAAGAATTTCAAAACGTTGTTTTTAGCTAACGGGATAGCTGGCTAATGCTGTGGCGCTTGGTATTACTCGTGATTCTGCTGTCAGGCGCCGCTCAGGCACTGGAGGTTTCAGCTGAGTTCAAGCAACACCAATCGCTTTCGTATCAATACACCTACAGCCAGGCAGAAAATATTCAGGCTTTACTGCTTAGTCAACCACAGTGGCTGGCAGGTCGAATCCAGCCCTTAAAGCCGCCAGCTAACACCCATGCCTGGATCCGAGTTGCTTTGCATAACCCAGGCTCCATAGAGGTGCCCCTGTTGCTGAGTATAGATAACAACTTACTGGACAAGATCACTGCGTATATCCGTCATGACGAGGCATCCTTTCTCACCCTTGCCTTGGGTGATGCGCTCCCGCTAATGCAACGCCCGATTAAACATGAAGCGCAGTTGATCCCCCTGGAACTGCCGGCCCACAGTCATAGTCAGGTGTACTTGCAGATCAGCCATCATGGCGCCCTGAACATGCCGCTGAGCCTTTGGCATCCTATTGAATATTTAAAGTATAAGAGCAAATTTAATCTGTTATACGGTATTCTGGCCGGATTTATCCTGGCTATGATTGCTATTAATTTCACCCTCTATAGCTTTACCCGCCGGCGATACTTTTTACATGGCACGGTAATTATCGGGCTGTTTTGGCTGCTTATTGTGCACCTTTATGGATTTAGCTATCGCTATCTGTACGGAGACAATGTCTGGTTGCAGCAATACGGGCAAAGCTTGCTGGTGATGCTTTCGACCCTGGCCCTGATCCCAATTCAACGCAGCAAAGCCTTGCCGAACCTGCTACAGGCAAAACACGACAGTAAACTGACCCGATTGCTGATCCTGGGTGTGATACTGACTTTACTCAGTCAACTACTGCCACTGCCTATGGCCACCTTTACCGCTTATGGTATGGCGCTTACTTTGGTGCTGGGCTACATCATTTGCACAGTACGAAGCCGGTATCGTCGCACAACCAAAATGACCGCGATACTAATTTACACCATTATGCTGGTCACGCTGAGTTATCAATTTGGCTTTGAGTTAGGAATCTTTGGCGGCGCACAGCTGGACCGCCCGGTGACCTATGTCTGCTACCTGGGACTGAGCCTCTATCTCAGTTTCGTTCTGACCCGCCAGTTCATATTAGAGCGCGAAAAGCACATAAAGACCCAACAACATAAACTGGCCCGCACTCAGGCTGAAGATGCCTTACTCAAAGAGAAGCTGAAACTACAAGAACAGGCACAGCAGGAGCTGGAAAACAGCATAGACGAGCGAACTTTTGAACTACAGGTCACACTTCGGGAACTCGAGGAAAAAAACCATGAGCTTGAAAAGCTCAACATGGAAGATCCGATGACCAAAGTGAAAAACCGCCGCTACTTTGATAAGCGCCTGATGATGGAAGTTCGTCGCTCACGCCGTGAGCAAACCACGCTGAGCCTGATCATCCTGGATATAGATTTCTTCAAGAAAGTGAACGACAACTATGGTCATTTGGCGGGGGACCACACCATTTGTGCCTTTGCGCGCCTGATTGAACAACACCTGAAAAGACCCCATGATGAAGTCTTTCGCTATGGTGGCGAAGAATTTGTGATCCTGCTGCCCAACACCTCACAGGACGGCGCCCTGGAACTGGCTGAGCAAATCCGACTGGCGACTGAAGCACATGAGCTAAAAGTGGCTGGCCACCATATTAAATTTACTACCAGTGCAGGGGTTTACAGTGCCATTGCACAGGACACCGGCAACCCCACTCTATTTACCGATTTGGCTGATAAAGGCTTATACATGGCCAAACAGCAAGGCCGCAATCGGATCTGTATTTACCAACCTAAGCAGGAGACTTAACGTGGCTCAGTCAGGACTGGATCTTTTTCCTTATACGCGCATGCGCCGTATGCGTAAAAACGACTTTTCTCGCCGTATGATGTGTGAAAACACACTAACGGTAAACGATCTGATCTATCCGGTATTCGTTCTGGAAGGCAAGAACCGCAAAGAAGCTATTCCTTCTATGCCAGGCATTGAGCGCCTGTCAATCGACCTACTGGTGGGAGAGGCAAAAGAACTGGTAGCATTAGGCGTACCAGCCATTGCGATTTTTCCGGTTACTCCGGCCGACAAAAAATCCTTGCACGCTGAAGAAGCCTATAACCCTGAGGGACTGGCTCAACGCACCGTACGCGCCCTGAAAAGTGAATGTCCCGAACTAGGTGTGATCACCGATGTGGCACTGGACCCGTTCACCACCCATGGCCAGGATGGCATCATCGATGATGAAGGCTATGTGATCAATGACATCACGACGGAGATACTGGTTAAGCAAGCGTTGTCTCATGCCGATGCAGGTGCGGATATTGTCGCCCCATCAGACATGATGGATGGACGCATTGGCGCCATTCGGGATGCACTGGAAGAAGCCGGACATATCCACACCCGTATTATGGCTTACTCCGCCAAATATGCCTCCAGCTATTACGGCCCGTTCCGTGATGCGGTCGGTTCAGCTGGGAACCTTAAAGGGGCAGATAAGAAAACCTATCAGATGGATCCAGCCAATTCAGATGAGGCACTGCGCGAAGTTGCACTCGATCTGCAAGAAGGTGCCGACATGGTCATGGTTAAACCGGGTATGCCCTACCTGGACGTCGTACGTCGCGTTAAAGATGAGTTTGGTGTACCCACTTTTGCCTACCAGGTCAGTGGCGAATATGCCATGCATAAAGCGGCCATAGATAATGGCTGGCTGGCAGAAAAACCGATCGTCATGGAATCATTACTCGCATTTAAGCGTGCTGGCGCTGATGGCATTTTAACCTACTTTGCGAAGCAAGCCGCTATCTGGTTGAATGACAAATAAATAATAGGTAATTATTAAAAAAGGAGCAATAAATTGCTCCTTTTTTGCATTTTTCTGATTAACATTGTGTCATTTTTGTGTAACATAGCCCCCGTAAGCTTATGTACCCATTTGGGTTTAAACTACACACGGGAAAAAACATGATAAAAACAAAATTCACTCCACTGGCACTTCTTGTGGCCGCAGCAACTGCCCCTGTGCAGGCTCAGGTCATCATGTCAGAGTACATTGAAGGTAGCTCAAACAACAAAGCAGTTGAGCTTTTCAATACTTCAGAAAACGCAATATCGCTCGATGGCTACACACTGAGTTATTATTCAAATGGTGGTACCGATCCATCTAATACGATTGAGCTAAGCGGTGAAATTGCTGCAGGCGGCACCTATGTTATTGCTAACAGCAGTGCAGTCGATACTGTGCTCAACGCTGCCCAGCTTACTATTGGCGGCAGCTGGTACAATGGCGACGATGCAATTGTACTGCGCAATGGCGACACCGTGTTAGACAGCTTTGGGCAGGTTGGCTTTGACCCTGGCAGCAAGTGGGAAAATAACGGCGTTGCAACCCAAGACAAAACACTGCGCCGCAATATCGAAGTAACAACAGGCCGAACAGCATTTGATGCCGAGTTTGATCCTAGCGCCGAGTGGGTACAGTTCGAAAAAGACGATTTCAGCGGCCTGGGTAGCCATAGTGGCGACACTGGCGGTGGTGACGGCGACGATGATAAGCCGGAGCCGTTGGTTTGTGGCGACGCAAGCACAAAAATTAATGAAATTCAGGGCAACACAGATGAAAGCCCGCTAAAAGATCAGGTTGTGACGATTGAAGCCGTTGTAACAGCTGATCTTCAGGAAGACAACCAGCTTAAAGGCTTCTTTGTCCAGTCACTGGCAGCGGATATGGACGAAGACAGCATGACCTCAGAAGGTCTGTTTGTATACTACAAAGATGTCGATGTTAAAGTAGGCGATCAGGTTCGCGTACAAGGTACCGTTCAGGAATTCTACAACGCAACGCAATTAGGCAATGTCACGCAACTTGAAGTATGCGGCAGCGCCGATGTTCAGGCACAGTTGCTGACCCTGCCTGTGAAAGAAGTAAGCGATCTGGAAGCGGTTGAAGGCATGCTGATTAGCCTGTCTCAGGATATGGTCGTAGCGGATACATACAACCTGGGCCGCTATGGTGAAGTTGGCCTGGCAACAGAGCGCCTTTACCAGGGCACACAGGTGGCAATGCCTGGCGATGCAGCCAACGCATTAGAAGCTGAAAACACCAAAAAATTCCTACTGATGGACGACGGCTCTACTGTTCAGAATCCAGAAGTGATCCCTTACCCAAGCACAGGTCTGGATGCCTATAAAACAATCCGCCTGGGTGACACAGTCACTAATCTGGAAGGGGTTATTGCCTATAGTTTTGGCAAGTATCGCTTAAACCCAACAAAAGCGCCGACTTTCAACAACACCAATGAGCGTACTGAGGCACCTGAGCTCAAGGGTGAAGGCGATCTGCGTATTGCCAGCTTCAACGTATTGAACTATTTCAATGGCGACGGTCAAGGTGGCGGCTTCCCAACTCCTCGTGGTGCAGACACAGCTGAAGAGCTGGTACGTCAGGAAGCGAAACTGGTCTCCGCAATTACCGCGCTGGACGCTGACGTGATAGGTCTGATGGAACTAGAAAACGACGGTTTCGGCGAGCATAGCGCAGTGGCAGACCTGGTGAAGGCCATTAATGCTGAATCTGAGTACACCTATGCCTATGTCGACTTTAACGCCTCTCAGATTGGTACAGACGACATTACAACTGGTATTATCTATCGTACTGACACGGTTGAAGAAGCGGGCACAGCCAGCTTTACCACTGCAGCGCCATTTGACTATAGCAACCGCCCACCAACAGCACAGAGCTTCCGTAAGTTAGACAACAACGAAGAGTTCACGGTTGCGGTTGCGCATCTGAAGTCTAAAGGATGTGGTAGTGCAGAAGGTGACAATGCAGACCAGGGCGACGGTCAGGGCTGTTGGAACGCTATCCGTACCGAAGGCGCCAATGCATTCGCAGATTGGCTTGCAACTAACCCAACCGGTAACGACGATGCTGATGTGATTCTGGTTGGCGACATGAATGCATACGCAATGGAAGATCCAATGCGTGCATTCGAAGACAAAGGCCTGAGCAATGTCATAACGCACCTCGATAGCAATACGCTCGGCTATTCTTACAACTACTCTGGTCGCCTGGGCAGCCTGGACCATGCCGTTGCTTCTCAGTCGTTACTGAGCAAAGTAACCGATGCAACAGATTGGCACATCAATGCCGATGAGCCGCGTATGCTGGATTACAACACGGAATACCGTACCGACGCACAAATCGCTGAGCTGTATGCCGACCACGCTTATCGCGCATCAGATCACGACCCTGTGATCATCGAAGTGAAAACCGTTGCGGGCGAACCGCCGGTCGATCCTCGCCCGGTCATTGCTGAAGGTCAGCACTTCACTGTTGATGAGAATACACAATTACAAACAATTATTGGCATGCTGGACTTCTCCGATGCAGATTCAGCAATCACGCCTGTAGAGCGCTTTATTGTCACTGGCACCAATGTCATCACCGTAAATGCATCAGGCCAGCTGCTTGTGGCGGGTGAGTTAGACTATGAGTACGATAATCGTATCGAATTCATGGTTCAGGCGCAGGACAGTGCAGGTAACCTGTCAGAGCCGGTTGAAGTGGTTGTCAATGTCAGAGACGTCAAACAAGGCGATGACAACGACGATGATGATTCAGGTAGTTTCGGCTGGCTGGCACTGTTTGCAGCGCCTCTGGCATTACTGCGTCGTCGCATTAAGTAACAAAGCTGCCTAAATAGACAGACTTAATCATCAGGTTAAGTCTGTACTTTAAAAATAGAAAAAATGCGCCAGAAGGCGCATTTTTTGTTTGCTCTCAGTTTTTACACCGGGTCACCTTGTGTGGTGATTTGGTATGTTCAAGCTTTTACTTGGTTGCTATTTTCCAATACCGGCACGGATAGCAGCTGAGCAGCTTTTTGCAGCTCAACATCATCAATAGACCAGTAGGGAAATGCTAATTTTCGGTTGTTACTTAGCACAACCCTTAAACAACGCAGCGGACCCAGCTTTTGTCGCTCGAGTGATACTATTTCATCTGCGTGCACATACTGTGTTTTCATCCATGTACGATAACAAATTCCTGCTTTATCGATATGTACAAAGCGCTTATTGGTGAGTGTCGTCAGTACAATCAATGCGACAATCAATAGCGCCAAAACCATCAAAGACGACGCAATCCCATTTAGGGCGACCAAAGTCATCATCCCATAACACAGTGAAATACCACACAAAGTGGCTAACACGGCAAACCAGCTGATATCCAAATCTATGGTTCTCATGAGTACCTCCCAATTTTACTCAATTACAGGCAGAATCAACAGAATCTGAGTTCTAATGATAAAGTTGCAAAGTTCCTAAATCAAGTCCGTTTGTATTATTTTTAGCAATAATTAGCGACTAATTTCCACGCAGGATGGGCAATATGATTTTATTTATATTCTTACCCGGATGGAATGCGAACTATTTAGATGAGTGATAAGGGAAGTTTTGGAGCCACTGGATTCAGCACGCCACATCTTGCTGTAACAGGCATTAAAAAAGGCCGCAAATGCGGCCTTTTTTCAGAAATCAGTCCACTAATTACTTAGCAGCTTTTTTCTCTTTCTCTGCTGCAATTACCGCGTCAGCAACGTTTGCCGGGCAAGGTGCATAGTGAGAGAATTCCATTGAGAACTGACCACGACCAGACGTGATAGTACGCAGGTGACCAATGTATCCGAACATTTCAGATAGTGGTACTTCACCTTTGATACGTACGCCAGTTGCGCCAGCTTCCTGGTCTTTGATCATACCACGACGACGGTTAAGGTCACCAATTACGTCACCTACGTTGTCTTCTGGAGTGAACACGTCAACCTTCATCACAGGCTCAAGAAGCTGAGGACCTGCTTTAGGGATTGACTGACGGAATGCGCCTTTCGCTGCGATTTCGAACGCGATTGCTGATGAGTCAACTGCGTGGAAACCACCGTCGAACAGCTCAACTTCAACGTCTAGTACTGGGAAGCCAGCCAGAACACCTTCGTCCATCATCATCTTGAAGCCTTTCTCAACTGCTGGCCAGAATTCCTTAGGAACGTTACCACCAACAACTGAAGATGAGAAAGTGTAGCCAGAGTTAGGCTCACCAGGCTTGATGCGGTAGTCGATCTTACCGAACTGACCAGAACCACCAGACTGTTTCTTGTGCGTGTAGCTATCTTCAACTTCTTGCGTGATAGTTTCACGGTAAGCAACCTGAGGCTGACCAACGATTAGTTCAACACCGTAAGTACGCTTAAGGATGTCAACTTTGATGTCAAGGTGAAGCTCACCCATACCTTTCAGGATGGTTTCGCCTGAATCTTCGTCAGTTTCAACCTGGAATGACGGATCTTCTGCAACCATCTTACCAATCGCGATACCCATCTTCTCGTTACCACCTTTATCTTTAGGTGCTACCGCGATAGAGATTACCGGATCAGGGAAGATCATCGCTTCAAGTGTACATTCGTGCTTAGGATCACACAGAGTGTGACCAGTTTGAACGTTCTTCATGCCCACAACCGCGATGATATCACCCGCTTGTGCTTCAGTCAGTTCGTTACGCTCGTCTGCCTGCATCTCAACCATACGGCCGATACGCTCTGTTTTACCAGTTGCAGAGTTAAGTACTGTGTCACCTTTTTTCATGCGACCAGAGTAGATACGGATAAAGGTCAGGGCGCCGAAACGGTCATCCATGATCTTAAACGCAAGCGCTTTAAGCGGCTCATCAGCAGAAACAGTTGCTACTTCACCAGTAGGCTCACCCGTTTCTTTGTCAGTCAGAGGCTGAGGGTCAACTTCTGTAGGCGCAGGCAGGTAATCTACAACCGCGTCTAGTACCAGCTGCATACCTTTGTTTTTGAACGCAGAACCACAGTAAGTTGGGAAGAACGCCAGCTCGCGAGTACCTTTACGGATACATGCTTTGATCTGCTCAAGAGAAGGCATTTCACCTTCCATGTACGCTTCCATCAGGTCGTCGTCTTGCTCAACCGCAGTTTCGATCAGCATTTCATGGTATTCTTCAACTTTGTCAACCATGTCTGCTGGAACGTCTTTGATTTCGTAGTTTTCTGGAAGACCAGTCTCGTCCCAAACGTACGCTTTCTTTTCAAGTACGTCTACAACACCACAGAACTCGTCTTCGATACCGATAGGCAGAGTCATAACCAGCGGGTTAGCGGCAAGTACTTTCTCAACCTGACCAACTACGCGGTAGAAGTCTGCACCCATACGGTCCAGTTTGTTTACGAAGATAACACGAGCAACTTCTGACTCGTTCGCATAACGCCAGTTAGTTTCTGACTGAGGCTCAACACCGCCAGATCCACAGAATACACCGATACCACCGTCTAGTACTTTCAGTGAACGATATACTTCAACTGTGAAGTCAACGTGTCCAGGAGTATCGATAACGTTTAAACGGTGGCCTTTCCACTCACAAGTTACCGCTGCTGATTGGATTGTAATACCACGCTCAGCTTCCTGCTCCATGAAGTCAGTAGTAGACTCACCGTCATGTACTTCACCCGTTTTGTGGATTTTACCAGTAAGCTTTAGAATACGCTCAGTGGTGGTAGTTTTACCCGCATCAACGTGCGCGAAAATACCAATGTTTCTGTATTTCGATAAATCTGCCATTGTTTTACTCTATTTAAAGTAGAAAAATTATTCGGCGGGAGTATATCACCTCTTTAGGCGAACATCATCCTTCAAGTCGTCTAAAATGCAATCAATTTGAGAAAAAAGTGGTTTATCGTGGAATGTATTTTGCTTATGGGGCTTCTGTATGCTCCAAAACACCGTCAGATAAAGGCTGCCTCTGTTTTAGTGGATAATAAAAGCCCCGCGAATGGCGTAAATAAGCGGCCATTTTCATGACTTAAATGACCTGCTTACTCTGCTTCTGCTTACCCAAATAAGGGGCTAAACGACTCAATACGGTTCAGGCAAAAACGCCTGCCTGCAAGTCATTTAAAACCAAATAAATAGCCCGAGAATAAGCCCCACACCTAATAATGGAACCAGCACCGTCAGTACCGCTAATGGCCAGTACGCATCCTGATGCTTCTCCCCGCAAATTGCCCGAACGGTCGTCACAACATAGCCATTGTGTGGCAAGGTATCGAGCGCCCCAGAGCTGATAGCCACCACCCGAT
This sequence comes from Pseudoalteromonas sp. AWH4_217, assembly GCF_056161105.1. Lineage (NCBI taxonomy): Bacteria > Pseudomonadati > Pseudomonadota > Gammaproteobacteria > Alteromonadales > Pseudoalteromonadaceae > Pseudoalteromonas > Pseudoalteromonas sp. AWH4_217. The sequence continues at coordinate 41,433 of NZ_JBSWYM010000018.1, forward strand.
GCAGCTGATTGGCATCGACGCCCAAATCCAGATAGTGCGGTGCAACTAAGGGCAACGCAATAGCCTGCCCGCCCGACGCCGATCCTGTCAGTGCCGCGATTACACTCACCGCAATGGCTGCGCCTAGCAATTCATTGCCGGGAATGCTGGTCATCAGAGCAACGGCTTCATTAAACGCCGGCGTGCCTTTGGCTACAGCACCAAAACCCACTACCGCAGCAGTATTGCCGATTGCCACCAAAGCGCCGGTAGTGCCCAGATTGACCGCCTGAGATAAATTGCGAAAGTGCTTAAAATTAATCGCTAAAATAGTAAGTACCCCACCCAGCAGAGCAACGATCAGCGCGTTTTGTTGCAGTGCACCATGCAAGGTAAAGGACAATATAAGTACGACCAGTAAAGGCAATAAACCCGTGATTGGATGCGGCAAGCGCCTCTGAACCTGCTCGGGATCATCCTGGCGGGCTACAAAACACTCACCATTCGCCACTGCGCGGCGGATCATCCAGCTCAGCAGCATATAACCTAATCCCGCCATAAAAATGGCTACCACCAGACTCTCCTGCCAGGCTGCATAGGGCGACGTACCGAGGTACTTAATGGGGATCCAGTTTTGAATTTCAGGTGAACCGGCTGAGGTCATCGTAAAGGTCACCGAACCAAATGCCAGCACCGCTGGGATAAAGCGCCGGGGCAGATTTGCATCTTTAAACAAACTCAAAGCCATGGGGTAAACAGAAAAAGCCACGATAAACACACTGACCCCCCCATAAGTCAGTAGCGCGCAAGCCAGTACCACGGCCAGTACCGCATACTTCATCCCGATTTTGCCTATCACGTAATGGGCAATGGCATCAGCCGCCCCGGTGTCTTCCATGAACTTGCCAAACAAAGAGCCCAGCAGGAACATCAAAAACCAGGCTTGCAAAAATCCGGCAAATCCGGCCATATAAAGAGACACAAAGGGTTGTCCCGAGGTGCCATTGAAAATGGCAATATCACTGGTCAGGGCCACTATCAATGCACACAAAGGCGCAGCGATAAACAAGTTGACCCCGCGCAGGGTAAGGCCTATCAGTAATGCCAAAGCACCAATTAAGCCAAACAAACTTAGCATAAATATCCTGTTTATTTTTTGTTATTTAAGGTTAGTTATACGGCAATTTGGCACTGGGATCGAGCACCCATCATGGAATATGTCTGACACATACTGTCGACGGTAAAACAATCAATAAGGAGTCTAACAATGTCTAAGCGCCACATCTTTCTTGGTTCGATACTGGCACTCATTACCAGTGTTTCCATTCAGGCATCTGAACGCGCAACCTGGCTGTGGAAAAAAGGGGGCGACCCGCTGGGTGCTTCCTCTATGATCACCGCACAATCTGAACAGCAGACCTTGATTGATTTACTGCAGCAACAGAATATTACTGTTGTCTATGGCTCCTACGGGCAATATACATCGACTCACCCTCAGGCCGTCGCACAGTGGAATCAAACACTTGCAACACAGGGAATTCAGTCACACTATCTGATGGCACAAAACACCTGGGTTTTTCCGAACAACCACAGCAAGATGCTGAGTAAGCTGCAGACCCGTTTTATCGACTATCAGCACCATGCTGCACCAGATGCCGAATTTACGGCGCTTCATCTGGATATTGAGCCCCATGCCCTCAGTGAATGGAAGCAAGGCACAGCCCTGTCACGTCAGGCTTTATTATGGCAACTCATTGATACATTTAAAGCAATCAGAGCGCAGCTGGATAATCAAGGGATGGCGCAGTTAAAGCTGTACGCCGATATTCCCACCTGGTATGACAGCTCAACCAATATCAACTGGCCAGATCGGGGAAGCGCTTTTTTTACGGAACTGGCCAATGTGCTGGATGGTATTTCAATTATGGCCTACGAGCGGGATAGCAGTGATTCAATCATGAATGCCACAGCTGATGAACGTGCACTGGCCTCGCCAGCATTTTCTGTGAGGCTTGGCGTGGATGTCAGTGAAACCTGGGAAAATCCGGCACATTTTCACCAGGTCATTAACCAGCTGGAAGCCGCGCAGCAGCGCGTCGATATTCACGATGCCACCGACTACTATTACTGGTTGCAGACTAACTAAAGCTGCGGTTTTTGCTCACCTTGATGATCGCATGTCAGTGTTACACGCACATACGATGCCCTGGTCTGTGCACGCTCTTTACAGTGGTAACCCGCTTTTTGGGTAAAGTGATGCAGTTCCTGCTCATCATCACGCTGATCCGCATCATTCCAATCTGCCTCATAGGTCACCGAGAATGAGGTGGGGCTGAGCGCGGAAAACTGAAAGTTGGTGTTCGTTAAACACGTGCTTGGAGATGTATCGTAATTACATGCACTCAAAGGCATACCGACACCAGATTCAGACATGTTCATGACGATGACTAAGTCAAATACATTTAAGTCGTGTGACGCTAGCTCTTCAGGCGTTACGTCTGTTTCAAGCACCAAAGTTGCAGCATTGTAATTAAACCGGCATCCTTTATCAGCATAGTCACAAGGCAACACGTGCGTCTTGGCTGATACCCCAAATGCACCTTTTGACATTGTCTGTTCAAAATCTCGCACTACCTGCCTCTGAAAGCGCTGACTTTTGCACGACGCATCAGCGCATTGCGCCCAAAAGCGCAAACGTATCTCTTGTTCTGTACGAGACACAGGTTCAGCATCCAAATAAATCGTGTAGCTCTGTGAGCCGAATGTAAGCAGCTCAGCTTCTATATCAAAGTGCTCTGTCGCAAACACCGGCAGACTAACTGCCGCAATTATGGCTCCCGGTAAGATAATGGTATTCAATTCATAAGTTCCTTTTAACTGTACTAACAAGAAGCAGAGTAACACCTCTCATCATGTTAAAAAAGTGTACATTATGAGTAAATTAATAAAACACATAGTAAGAACCAGCAAAAACACAAATGAGAATTATTTTCAAAAAGTAATTGACAGGCACACAAATCTAACTGATAATCAATCTCAACAAAGTGACGTGACGGTTCATTTTGTTACTCTAATTGTTTCTCGACCCTGAAACGCGTGTTGCGCACGATAACAGCACTGGTTGTTACTGAGTTACATTGACGCCCCTTGGTGTAACTCAACAACCGCCTTATATTTTACTTGCTACATTGCTCATATCGGTGACGGTAGATATGAACTCAAAAAGCCCTCCTCAGGGCTTTTTTCATTTCCGGATTAAAAACAGCTCACTCCAGAGTGCTTTTCTGCACACATCACCTAAAGCACAGCACTGAAAGATGGCATGACAACGAACTACGTTGCATTCACAGCCCAAACTAAATGAGAATTATTTTCAAAAAAGAATTGACAGGCACAAAGATCTAATTGATAATCAATCTCAACAAAGCGGGATTGACGGCTCACTTTGTTGCAGTACGTATTTTGTTTCTCGACCCTGAAACACGTGATGCACACGTTAACTGCGCAGGTTGCAGGTGAATAACATTAACGCCCCTTAATGTGGTTCACAGGCAACCAACTCACTATTTTACTTGCTACATTGCTCATATCGGTGACGGTAGATATGAACACAAAAAAAGCCCTGTACAGGGCTTTTTTTATGCCTGAAATTTACCAAATTAGCGATCTGCCAATAACGCAAATGAGAATTAATTTCAAATGAGTATTGACAACCGGAAAGATCTAACTGATAATCATTATCAACAAAGCGAGATTGACGGCTCATTTTGTTGTAGTACTTAATTTGTTTCTCGACTCAGAAGTACGTGTTGCTTACGCACAAAGCTCTGGTTGCAGGTGAAAAGCATTAACGCCCCTTGATGTGGCTCACAGGCAACCAACTCACTATTTTACTTGCTACATTGCTCATATCGGTGACGGTAGATATGAAATCAAAAAGCCCTGCCCCGGGCTTTTTTTATGCCTGATTTTTAATTCAACCCCACGAATTAACGACGATTTTTCCGTGCACGAGCACGACGCTGGCGCTTTTCTTCCTCTTTGGCCGCCTTTTTCGCTTCTGCCGCCTGACGCAGTTGCGCAACCATTTCTTCCTCTTCATCACGCATTTGCGGTGTTTCCATGGTGATGCGACCTATGATGGCATCACGTAGTTCGTTGATCAGGATCTCCGACATTTTGTGCGTATCCACCTGGTTGCCGCCACGAATACACCCCCGCTTTCGCCCGGCCATTTCAATAAAGGTCCAGTCGCACTCAGGCAACTCATCAATTTTATATCGAGCCTGTAAAAGCTGTGGATATGCCTGCAGCAGATATTCGGCGGTGTAACTGGCTACTTCTTCATAGTTGATTGCAGTATCACGAATGGCACCGGTTGCAGCCAGGCGATAGCCCGAGTTTTCGTTTTCAACTTTTGGCCATAACATACCCGGAGTATCGTACAACATAATGCCGTCTTCGAGCTTAATGCGCTGCTGGGCTTTCGTCACCGCGGGTTCATTGCCCGTTTTCGCGACGATACGCCCTGCCAGAATATTGATCAGTGTCGATTTGCCGACATTAGGAATGCCCATGATCATCGCCTTGAGCTGCTTATCCTGACCGACTTTATGCGGCGCCAGCTTTTTACATAACGCGTTAATACGCTGAACGTCATTGCCTTTGTCATGGCCAAATGCCAGGGTTTTCACCCCATCTTCACGTTCAAAATAGTCCATCCAGGCCTGTGTCAGTTCGGGATCGGCCAGATCGGCTTTGTTCAGGATTTTGATGACCGGCTTGTCGCCACGCAGCTGTGCGACCATAGGGTTTTCACTGCTATAAGGAATGCGGGCGTCCAGTACCTCAATAATCACATCCATCTGCGGCATGATCTCTTTGATCTCATTGCGCGCCTTGTTCATATGTCCGGGGAACCACTGGATACCTGTTCTGCTCATCGTTTTCTACCTTATTAAATCTGCTTGTGTCTGGTTCAATGGCTCGAAAAACACACTATTTAGTTTGCCCAGCCGCACGACACATGAATAACGCATAGTGTACTATAAACCGCGATATTGGGGATAGAATAAGCAGCCACACATCTCTGGCAGTAAGGAGTATGTATTTTGAAAGGTAACTGGGACAGTGCAGCGGTAAAAAGTGTTTTTTACACTGGCCTGCTGCTTTTGCTGGGTATGGCAACCCTGATGGTTGATGATTTACCCAGCCCAATGGAAATGGTGGGTTTGTTTACCAGTTTCGCTTTAGTATTCGCGTTTTACCTTACTTTTTCTTTGGTCGGCTGGCTTGTCATCGGTTTGCCGGTTCACTGGCTGTGCAGCCGCTATACCCAGGGTCACCTTATGTACTATGCGACTCTGCCAGGGGCTGTTTTACTTCTAACTCTTATCTACAACGGACCATGGCTATTGCCCGGCTGCGCGCTTGCTCAGGCCTGTCTGTTCCATTACCACCTGAATAGTCGCTAGCGGACATCCACATCACTTTCCCCGCACAAACTGGGCAATTACCGATATAATGGCATTTTTGCTTTATTGGACAGGCAATGGCACTCAAATCAACTATTTTAAAGGCCAATCTCTCGCTCAGCGATATGGACCGTCATGTATATCAGGACATCAGTGTTACCTTGGCACAACACCCATCGGAAAACGCCCAGCGTGTGATGGTGCGACTGCTGGCGTTTGCGCTGGAGTATCAGGACGGACTCAGTTTCAGTAAGGGCTTATGTGTCGAAGATGAGCCGGATATCTGGCTGAAAAATTACAGTGATGAAATTGAACTGTGGCTCAGTGTGGGTTTACCCGAAGAAAAGTGGCTTAAAAAAGCCAGCAATCGTTCTAAACAAGTGGTACTTTATACCTATGGTGAGAACAATCAGGGCCCATGGTGGCAAAAAAACCAGAACACACTGCGCCAGTACACGAACCTTAAGGTCATCAGCTTGCCTTACAGCGCCACCAGCGTAATGGCTGAGATGCTAACTCGCACAATGGCCTTGACAGTCACGGTACAGGACGGTGAAATCTGGTTCAGTGATGAACAACACAGTGTGCATCTGATCCCGGAAATATTGCAGGGATAATCTCACCCGGATGCACAAGAGGTAAGCACAATGGCAGTAACCAGAGTCGTCGTTTTACATGGATTGTATATGTCAGGATTTGTCATGCGCCCGCTGTGTGAGCGGCTGGAAAAGCTCGGCTTCGAGATCCTCAACCTCAGCTATAATACGCTGACGCCAGACAAACAGACTATCTTTGCGCAGATAGATGCCTTTGTGGCGGGCCATGATGCTGCGCTGGTTTGCCACTCAATGGGTGGACTGGTTGCCCGAGATTATCTCACCCACCAGTCTGAGGCCAGCCAGGCTATCAGCAAAGTCATCACGCTGGGCACCCCGCACAAGGGCAGCTATATCGCCAAGCATATGCATGACCATGGTTTTGATATGGTGCTCAGAAACAGTGTGGAATACTTGCTCAGTCAGCAGCATAACTGGCCATTCAAAGCCAAGTTATACAGCATCGCCGGAGATCTGCCAATTGGCCTGATGCCACTGCTGAAAAAAGGCAGTCGCTCAGATGGTACTGTGCTTTTGGATGAAACTAAACTACAAGGCATGGCCGAGCACAAAATCTTTCGTCTCAGCCATACCACCTTAATTTACTCTCGTACTGTGCTCAACTACATCGTTGAGATACTACAGCGATCTCAGTGATCGCCATTTGCTGCTATTTTGTAAGCCACCAATGCGATGATCCCGACAATCAGGGGGATCGGCGCAGCAATATAACCGAATGCGTCTGAATTCGCGTAACTTGCACCTGCCAGGTGGCCGACCAGACCAACCACAAACGTCAGTAGTGCAATAACAACCACAGCAATTTCGGATTTATGTTGAGAAGGGGTTTTACCTTGCATGATACGCTCCTTGGGTGTGGCACCTGTATACTGTGCTCTGACACGCCTAAAAAAACTTAGTGAATGGCACAGATGTGCGTTTCAGATAACCTCGGTTCAATCCACATCTTCTGCCTGTTGAAGCCATTATGCGCCCCTTAGCCGGGGAAATTTTGACCTGAATCAAGTTGCCACAGCGGTGAAAAAGCAACCTATTTTCTACTTGAGATAGATCAACTTAGTGGTTGTTGTTATGGCCTCAAGTATCAAAGTGGCAAACTTTAAGCATCATTAAGTGCAGATTAAGCAGCTGTTGTATAAGCTTTTGTCCAACAGTGTGGCGCAGTCAGTACGGTGTTGTCTTCAATAATGTTGATGCCTGCAATCGACTTTTCCCATTTGGCATCTGCCGTCTTTTTAGTCACACTAAGAATCACTCGGACGCAACCTGTTTGCGTCTTCTTTTTTAACCGCAATACAGGAGTAAACTATGAGCAACAGCATTGGATTAGACAGCCAGAAGAGTCAGGCGTTAGTAAGCAACCTCAATACCCTGTTAAGTAGTTATCAGATCCAATATATGAACGCCCGCAGTGTTCACTGGAACATTAAAGGCCGAAATTTCTTTGAGCTGCACGTCAAGTTTGAAGAGATATACAATCAACTTTTGCTTCAGGTAGATGAAATCGCGGAGCGTATTCTGACCATAGAAGGCACGCCGCTGCATGCTTTCAGTGATTATCTTGAGCACAGCCAGATCAACGAGGCCAAAGGGATCAGTGATGGCCAGGAAGCGGTGAAGTACCTGCTGGACGGGTTTACCACCCTGATAAAAATGCAGCGCGCCATTTTAGAACAAGCTGGCGATGCAAGTGATGAGGGTACGGCTGCAATGATGAGCGACTACATCAAAGAGCAAGAGAAACTGGTGTGGATGCTAAAAGCCTATTTAGCTTAACAGGCTCAAACAGTTTGCAAAATGGAGGGGCTGAGCCTCTCCATTTACTTTATCATTCAATTATCGATGCACTCAGCCAGGGGGCAGCATCACGATAATGAGGGTGCTGAATCAGATAAGCATCCGCATCAAGATAAAACAGCACTTTCACAGGTTGCTCCTGCCACAGCTGCGTCAGCAACTGACGAGACAAAGCATTCACACCAATAAAATCGATTTCCTGATAACCACGTTGCGCCACTTCTGAGAAATAGCTTTGCAGTGCCTCCATACTGTCCGACGTTGCCAGCTCACACTGAGCCAGGTTGATCACAACCCGCTGCAGCGACCCCGCAGGAAAGGATGACACTTCAGTCACTGCCTGTTGCTCGAACGCCCGAACCCCTTCTCGGTTAAAAGCGCCGATCAGATTTACAAAAATCACTGGCGGGGCAATATTAATTTGCCATTTTCCATGTGCTGCAAACATACCTGCTCTCCAAGTCTATTTTTCACATGATATGCCAGATGGCTGACACACAGACTGATCTGCATCAGTCTGCTTCATAACGCAGGATTAGCGAGTCAGCAAGCCAATGAAAAAGGCCATTTCCAGCGCCTTTTCATGCAAGCTTTTAAAGCGACCCGATGCGCCACCATGCCCGGCATCCATATCGGTTTTAAACAACAACAAATTGTTATCCGTTTTCAATTCGCGCAACTTGGCCACCCATTTCATTGGCTCCCAGTATTGCACTTGAGAATCATGCAGTCCTGTTGTTACCAGAATATTAGGATAGTCAGCGGCGCGCAGGTTGTCATAGGGTGAATACGCTAAGATAGTACGGTAGTCTGCCTCATCGTTCGGATTGCCCCACTCATCATATTCGTTGGTCGTCAGCGGGATGCTCTCGTCCAGCATAGTGGTTAGCACATCCAAAAAGGGCACATGACAACCAATACCACGATATAACTCTGGCGCCTGATTCACCACGGCCCCCATCAGCAGACCGCCGGCACTGCCGCCAGAGGCAAACACTTTGTCCGCAGCACCATATCCTTGCTCAACCAAAGCCCGGGTGACGTCTTCAAAGTCGTTAAAGCTATTTTGCTTATGCGCTTTTTTACCTTGCTCATACCAGTTACGGCCAAGCATTTCTGAACCACGAATATGCGCAATGGCATACACAAAACCGCGGTCCAGCAGGCTCAATGTGTTAGTCGAGAAATTCGGATCTATGGTGATGCCGTAAGCACCATACCCATATTGCAGCAGCGGGTTAGTGCCATCTTTACTGAACTTATCTTTGCGATAAACCAGTGACACCGGTACCTCGACCCCATCACGCACAGGGATATGTAATCGCTCAGAAGCATAATAGTCTGGGTTAAAGTCGCCCAGTACTTTTTGTTGTTTCTTCAGGGTCTTTTTACCCCCGACAAGCGCAAAGTCATAAACACTGCTAGGAGTTGTCAGGCTTGAGTAATAGATCCTGACAGTTTCGGCCTCTGGCTCGGGGTTATATCCCAGCCCGGCAAAAAAGCAGGCATCGTCAAACTTAAGCTGATAACTATTACCCGCGTAATCATGCACAACAAAACGGATCTGGCCAAGCTCTCGCTCTGTCACCACATAGTGACTGTGGAACAACTCCATGCCTTCAAGCAGCACGTGTTCACGATGCGCAATCAACTCTTCCCACAAGTCAGGGTTGGCCAGCGTCTCTTTGGTCGCACGTAACAGACGGAAATTTTTGGCTTCCCGGTTAGAGACCAGGTAGTAATGCTCCCCCAGTTTATCAAGACCATATTCATGACCTGTGGTTCGGGTCAGTAAGCGCTCAAACTGACCTTGCGGCTCATCGGCCGACAACGCCAGAATATCTGTGGTTTCGGTGGCGGCCAGATGAATATAGATTTCGCTTTCATCGCGACTCTTACCCAGACCCATATAAAACTGACGGTCCTGTTCTTCATAAACCAGCTGGTCATCGCTTTGCGGTGTGCCTAATACATGGCGATAAACCTGATAGCCCAGCAGGGTTTGCAGGTCTTTACGTACATAGAATACGGTCTTGTTGTCGTTGGCCCAGACTACTTCCCCTTCGGTTTCAGTCAGTACGTCACTCAGCATCTCACCGCTTTGTAAGTCTTTAAAGCGCACGGTATAAATGCGCCGGCCGTCCGTATCTTCACTGTAAGCCAGCACATTGTCATTTGGGCTAACGGCGATATCACCCAGTTCATAAAACTCGTAAGCCTTGGCGAGCGCATTGACATCCAGTAATAATTGCTTGTCAGTCATGGCTTCATCGCTGCCACGGTAATGACGTGAATATTCATCGTCGCCACTGACCTCACTCATATACCAAAAGCGCCCGTCTTTGACGGGCACCGTATTGTCGTCTTTTACAATGCGGCCTTTCATTTCTTCAAACAACTGGTCCTGCAATGCTTTGTGATCGCCCATCACTGCCTCACAGTAGGCATTTTCGGCATGCAAATGGTCCAATATCTGCTGGTCCTGACGATTATCGTCACGCATCCAGTAGTAGTTGTCTGTCCTTTGATCCTGGTGGTGGGTCATGGTGTGTGGCACTTTTTTAGCCACGGGCGGGGTCAGCGTTTTGGTCACTCACTTGTTCCTAATTTGTTAAAAACCATTGTGACCCTAACATAGCAAATAAACGCCTGAGATGTCATTTAATTCACTTCGAGCCGCAAGATTCTAGCTGTAAAAAAAGGCCAGCAAATGCTGGCCTCTGAACAGTCTGTCACAACGCGTGCAATTAGCTCGGGCGCTTATCCACGTTAAGGTTAAGCAATTGCTTTAGCCTGTTTAACATTAAAATGAAGACTTCTAAGATGAAAGCAAACACCTTAATCAGCAGGGCTCTTACATCAAGCAAAATGATATACAGGCAAGGAACCAGAATAAGTGTGATTAACGTTGCAAACAGCACTGCAAAGCCCAGTGATACCGCCATAGGTATAACAAACTTCGCTTGCAGGCTGGTTTCAAAGATAATCGGCACAACCCCCGCAAAGGTGGTGATTGAAGTCAGAGTAATAGCACGGAATCGTGCACAACCTGCTTCAACAACCGCATCTTTAAGTTTTACGCCTTCTTTGCGCACCTGATTCACATAATCCGTCATAACCAGCGAGTCATTGATAACAACACCCGCTGCCGCAATCAGACCGTAGGTCGACATCATGCTCATATCCAAACCAAAGAACCAGTGTCCCCAGATAGCGCCGACCAGGCTGAACGGGATTACAGACATTATGATTAACGGCTGACCATAGCTTTTAAGCGGGACTGCCAGCAAGATATATACAATGAACATACCGGCAATAAAGAACATCATCTGCTCATTAGCCTGTGCCTGATCTTCTTCAATATCACCACCCAGTTCGGTCTTCACCTCAGGGAACTGCTCCATCAGTTTAGGCAGCAGATTTTTATCGATGTTTTCAACGACCTGGTTTGGCTCAATGACCTGTTCGTCAATATTGCCGTAGATATAGACCGTACGATAGCCATTTTCACGACGGATATAGCTCACCCCCGGGCGTTCAACAAATTCAACCACATCACCCAGCATAACGTCTTTGCCCTCAGGTGTTGTGATGACCGTGTGCTTCAGTGACGAGAAGGCCTCCCGGTCCAGCCGTGGATAACGTACCATAACCTTGATTTCTTCGCCGTCACGGATCACCCGCTGGGCTTCGCCACCATAGAAGCTCATGCCCACCTGGTTTGCAATGTCCGACAGGCTCAGTCCTAAATCATATGCAACCTGCTTCAATGCCAGCTGTACCTCTTTACTTTCAGGGTCAATACTGGAACTCACATCAAACAGACCTTTTTCCTGCTGTAGCATTGCAATGAACTGACGGCCCGCAGCGTTGAGCATATCGATGTCTGGACCATACAGCAGATAACCGAACTCACCCTGTCCCTGACCTTCATCATTTACATCATCAATGACGAGCAAAGACTTTACACCCGCGATAGCAGGCATATTTTCGCGCCAGCGACGAGATAGTTCAAAGGCATCAAAGGGGCGGTCTTCCTCTTCAACCAGAACAGCCAGTACGTTACCCTCGGTACGCCCTTCGTTCCATACCATGATGTCCTTGATCATACCCTGACCAAACTCTCGCTCCACCTCTTGTTCAACATCCAGCATCATTTTTTCGATGGTGCTGAGCGCTTGTAGTGTTTGTGAGTCCGACGCATTGTCGTTTAGCGTCAGTTTCACCATAGGATAATCGTGTGGCACTTTAGGCATAGCAACAAAGCGAACCTGATTCGAGGTGATCAGCGACACACTCAATACCAGCATACCGATAAACCCACACAGCACGGTCCAGCGCCATTGCACACATTTTTCGACCAGGTTGCGGTAAGGTCCATTAACGAATGCGAAGAAGCGTTTGTTAAATTTGGCACGCCAGCTGCCTTCACGCAAAGGCTTGAATTTAGTATGACCAATATGCGCGGGTAAGATCCATTTAGACTCGATCAGGCTGAATGCCAGACACAACATGACAACGATGGCGATAGACTTAAAGAATGCCGCTTCGGGTCCACTTGAGAGCACCATAGGCGCAAATACCGCCATGGTGGTCAGTACGCCGAAGGTGGCCGGCGTGGCAACCCGCTTAGCCCCGATCACTACATTATTCACGCCCGGTCCTTTACGTTCTATCTCCGTATAGGCCGCTTCCCCTATGACGATGGCATCATCGACCACGATCCCCAGAACCATAATGAACGCAAACAGGGAGACGATATTCATACTGATCCCAAACACTGGCATCATCATGATTGCACCCAGGAAACACACAGGTAGACCGACCATCACCCAGAACGCCAGTTTAAAGCGCAAAAAGATGGTCAGCATAATCGCAACCAGGATAGCCCCCTGGAACATGTTCTTTTTCATCATGTCCAGACGCGCTTCAAGATAGTAGGTCATATCAACAAAGGCTTTCAGTTCAACCCCTTCTGGCAGGGTCTTGTTCTTTGCTTCAATATAAGAGTGGATGGTATTGGCAATTGGCACCATGTTTTGATCATTGGTTGCCCTGACCGACAGATACGCGGCATTGATCCCGTTGAGTCTGAAGTAAAACTCACCTTCAACAAAAGCGTCTTTGATTTCAGCCACATCCTGCAACAGCACTTTCGCGCCGTTCGCGCCGACCTTGACCGGAATGCGGCGGAACTCATTACCGTGGTACTTCTGATTCTCGACCCGCACTGAGATCAGGCCAGCATTGGTGCGGATCTGACCTGCCGATACGTTGGTTGAGTAACGGCTAATTGCAGCCGCCACTTCTTGCATCGACATGTTGTAACGACGCAATGCATCCGGGTCGACTTCAATGGCGATTTCGTACTCAGGGGTATTGCGGTCAACCAGAGAAATATTAGACAACTGCAACAGTTCATCTTCAACTTCTTTAGCCAGCGGCTTGAGCTGCGTTAACGGCAGATCAGCAACCAGTGCCATCTGCACAACATCTTGCGTAAACTCAATTTGCTGTACTCGGATCGGTTCCATCGACGCCGGGAAGGTGGCAATACCATCGACCCGCGAGCGCACTTTATCGGCCACATCGGCCAGCTCGGCGCTGGTGTCTATTTCCAGCTGAACGCTTCCTCCGTTACGGAACGAACGATAAACGGCCTTGTCTATCTCCGTCACGTCCTTAAGCGCTTCTTCGACTTTAATCAGGATACTCTCTTCGATTTCCTGTGGTGAAGCACCTGGGTAAGTTGCATTAACTGAGATCAGATTCAGTTCAATGCTCGGAAACATTTGCCGCTGGATCGTAAAGTAACTGATGATCCCCATGATGAGGATAAAAGCCATCATCAGATTGGCAGCGACCGAGTTATGTGCAAAATAGGCGATTAGCCCTGTTTGCCTGGGTGTGTGTTGTTCACTCATTGTCCGTCCCTGCCGTTATAGCTTTTCCAGGCTGGTGCCCTGTGTGTTTGACTGATCGGCCCCTGCCACTTTTACAGCCATACCGCGCTGTGGATATTCAGGTAAAGTCACGACCACTTTATCACTGTTATTAAGCCCTTCTGCAACCAGGAAATATTCCCCTTCTTCACGGACAACTTGTACTTGTCTGGGTTCCAGTTCAGCATTGTCATTTAACAACCACACGGTTTGGTTATTCACCAGCTCCTGAGGCAGTCGGTAAATCTGCTTGAGGGTTTTGCCCAGGAAGCTCACCTGAACATAAGTACCAAACTTCACTTTAGGCTGATCGCTGTTCAGACCATATGGGTCGTCAATGCGAACCACCAGGTTGCTCATTCGGGTCTGGGTGTCTACCGTCCCCAAATCCCGGTCAATGTATGCCTCGCGAGAAAAGCCACTCACCCCTTTGTTGAATATGGTCGCTTTTGTCCCGCTGACTGTTTCTGGCAAAAATACAGAGTCGAACCCGGCAATCGGGATCACCACTTCTGCTTGCTCAATGTTATTCAGCTGCGCCACAACGCTGCCTGTTGAAACAAACTGACCCAGACCTACGTCACGAGACACAATTAACCCATTGAATGGAGCGACAACGTCACAATTGTCCAGGTCACGCTGTGCACGCATCAGCGCCGCTTTGGCCGATTTAACCGCGGCCTTCGCGCTCATTACCTGGGGCTTACGTAAAAACAGATCGGTATGCTTTTTGTTGGGGAAGCGTTTGGCTTCATCTGCCGCTACCTCAGCCTGTGCCTGCTCTTCGATCAACGCAGCCTGTGCACTGGCCAACTGGGCTTCCGCTTGCAGTACCGCGGCTTCGTAGTTGTCTTTCTCAATGCTAAGCAACACATCGCCCTTCGCTACTACGCCACCTGCCACAAAGCTGGGGTGCCAGTAAACGACCTCTCCTGCTACCTGAACAGACAATTGCGTTGTTTCCAACGGCATGACTTCGCCATAGCTTTGGATCAGCACCTGATGATCCTGTGCCTGAACCGACTCAACCTGTACCACCGGGCGCGTATCTACGACCTGTTGTTCTTCTTCGCTTTTCGCCACCGCATTCACGGCTGCGAAACCTGCCCCCCCAAGGCCTAACGCAACAAAGGGAAAGATCCATTTTAGTGCTTGTGCTTTCATGACTTTACCTATTGATATTTTCCTACCCACTATCTTACCAACATACTGACGTTCAATAACGTGACATTTGTAAGAATCTGTTACTAATTCAGAGAAAACTTTTCAGTTGACTTTTAGTGTGGTGGTAGTCCAAGAATAAAACCATTAAAAACATAAAAGTAACTGCAATTACAAAGCTTGCAACCACTCCGGGCAATGCCATACCGAATAACCAGCACAACGAACAAAGTAACAAAAAAGACACAAAAGCAACTGGTATGACCTTGCAGACACGACCAATAAGCTGCTCTGTCATTAATGTGCCCGCCTTTGCACCCAGTTGCCACTTTATTTGCCATACCGGTTTATGCAGCAATGCCAGATAGCCCAGCAAGCCATACAGGCCTACCCCAACCAGCAAAATCATGAGTGCACTCAATGCACTGCCGGTGTAGGCACTTAACCTGGCAGATTTGCTCATAGCACGAGTCTGTCGGGTCATATCGACGACCTGGAACACGCTTTGTGTATTGTCTTGTACGCGTAACAACGCATTCAGATCAGATTTTGCCAGCTTTTGCCCGGGCACCATCCTGACCACCAGATTGGTGACAAAGAAATTATGTGGCAAATAAACAATGTCCGGGGTACCCAGCGTGGGAGAGTAAATATCCGCAACAATGGCCTGTAGCCTTACCGGGCGCTGATTGCGTGAATACAAGGTGGTGCCAACGTCTTCGAGCGTTAGTCCCAGCCTGGTTGCCAAACTCAGGGAGAGGATCACGGCCTCAGCAGGCGCGTCCAGGGTGAGCTGCTGTGCGCTGAACTCACTGCCCGCCAGTATATTTTGTCCGACAGTGGCAAAATAACCCTCACCACTCCACTGCCCAAAAGCAGTCAACTGCTGCGCAGAGTCGGGGCTAGTCCCTATGGGCTCAACCCAGGACATCTCCAGCGGATGATTCGCAGCAAGACTCACAGCTGCTATCTGAGGCTGAGTTAGCAGTGCCTCAATATTAGCCTCACTAAGCTGACGTCTGGCCCGAGCTTTTTGTTCACTACGCTCAAAGTCCAGCTGTTGTAACTGTAGGTGCACCAGGCCATGGTCATCAAACCCCTGGGCGGTATTCATTTGTGTTCCATAATGACTTAACAGCCAGATACTAAAGCACAAGACCACAGTCCCTACCGTCAGCTGGCCATTAACCAGCAACACGCTGAGCCAGCCAGGCAACTGCCTGACCTGACCTTTGCCTGAGCCGCTGAGCTGCTGCCTCAGGCCTCGCAAATCGACAAAGAGAAATACACTGCGGACAAACCCCCAGGCCAGGCCTAAAGCCACCAGCCACATAGCCAGATACGCTGACCATGACACATTCAACCAGGTAATGCTCCCTAATACGGCATGACCCCAGTATTGCACCAGTGCCAACAATACCGGCGCTAACGCTGTCGCCACCAGGGCAGACAGCGCAAATAAGACTATGGCATGCATCAGCACCTGACGAAATAAACGAGACTGGCGGGCACCTAGCGCCAAATGCAGCGCCAGTTGTGACTGACGGCTTTTAAAGTCTAATAGATATAGAGCGAACAAATTACACAGCGTCACTACAATGACACCGATCGCAGCGCCGAGCAGCCAGCGTCCTGTTTCCTGAAGCGCCCCTTTGAGCTTAATCGTGAGCGGACGAAGCGCCAGCGTCAGCTTTGTCTCCCCAAAACCATATTGCTTTGCCAGTTCATTGACCTGAGCGCTGAGTATCTGAGCCTGCGCCTGCAATGCTGCACTGGCCTGTGGCAAGGTCCGGCCAACCAGCATCACATTATTGCGGATAGCCATGTGTGCAAAGGGCGTCATATCCGTTGCGGTATGACTGAAAAAAGGTAAGAACACATCGCTTTGTTGCGCCGCCCGAAAGAGCTCAGGCTCCTGATTGGTTTCAGCGAGGATCCCCACCACCTGAAAACGCCGGTCATCGAATTGAAGAATCTGCCCCGTATCTTGTTGCGTTGACAAATACTCGCGGGCAAAGCGAGCACTGACAACAGCTTGAGTAACACTCTGAGGCTGCTGGCCTTGTATGGTCGAGGCTGAAAAGTAGTGTCCGCTTTGCAGCGGCATCGTAAATAATGAAAAGTAACCGGGCTCAACCAAAGCCGCTGAAACACGAGGCTGCTCTGCATGATTAAGGTACAACATATCGGTGTAAAATACCGGGGAAGACACCTCGAATAAATCCGGCGCCTGGTGCAAGGCCCAGGCTGCGGGCGCCGACAAAGACGCACTCAACGTGATTTCACCCTGCTCGTTAAACAGCGTCCCTTCTACCCAGGCTAGTCGCTCAGGCTCATCATAAGGTAAAGGGCCATGGGCCTGCCAGGCGACAACTCCGGCGACCAGCAAAGCCGTCATCGCACTGGACAGTAAGGTGACAAAGATCAGAGTCATTCGCCAGCGGTTATACAGTGCCTGCAGTGCATCCTGAAGATCTAACAACATCTCGCCGCGCTCCCTCAGGCAGTCGCAATATGTGCTGACTCGCGCGTATGGCTGCCACCCACGATTTCACCGTCCAGCAAACGGATCTGCCGGGGCGCCATGTCGGCATATCTGGGATCATGCGTCACCATGCAAATGGTGGTGCCCTGTTGATGTAACTGCGCAATCAGCTGCATCACCGCATCACCACTTTTTGAGTCCAGGTTGCCCGTGGGTTCATCGACCAACAAAATACTGGGGTTGGCCACCAATGCACGGGCAATGGCCACCCGCTGCTGCTGACCACCAGAGAGCTGATCGGGCTTGTGAGAAGCACGATGAGACAATCCGACTTTTTCCAGACAAGTGTGCACTGCGTGCTGCACCGCCTCACGCGACCTTTTCTCGCTGCTATAACGCAGTGGCAATGCAACATTATCGAATACCGACAACTCATCTATCAGATTAAAAGACTGAAAAATAAACCCGATATGACGGTTTCTTAACTCTGCGCCCTGATCTGCGGTCAAGGTACTCACTTCGGTGCCCTGGATCAGGTATTGCCCGTCACTGGCTTCATCCAGCAAGCCCATGATAGACAATAAAGTGGATTTACCACACCCCGAAGGGCCTGATATTGAAACGAACTCTCCTTCATCTATCGTCAGGCTCACCTGTCTTAGCGCATGGGTTTGCAATTCTTCGGTTTCAAACACTTTGCTGATGTGCTTCATTTCTATTATATGTGTCATATTTTCCCCGCTGACAAACCGGCACCCCATTGTGCCATATTTGACCCTTAAAACCTTAATCCAGTGCGACTTGCACACCCTGCTGCGCCAGATTACTCAGATCGGAAATTATCAGACGTTCATCTTTTCCGACCCCCTGTTCAATCACCACAAAACGACCAGCCGTTGCGCCAAAACGCACGGTTTTCAGCTCGGTCGAACCATCCTGCGATAATCTGTACATCTGAGCTGTTTGTTGTTCTCGCACATTTGCCGGACGGCGGATATACAGCGCCTGCTCGAGCTGCGCCACAGTAATGCTTGCATCTATGCTCAGCATCGGCCGGGCTGCTTTCGGCAGTACCTGGGGCAACACCACTTCCACCTTGACACTGTTATCAACCACCACAGGATCGATACGACCTACCGTACCATTCACCTGCTGGTCGCGGATCCGCACCGTCACAGCCTGACCTGGTGCGACTTTTTGTACCTGGGATTGCGGCACTTGCAGCTCAGCGAGTAAATGCGTCTGGCTGCCGATCAACGCGGTTTCGTCGCCTATACTCAATCGCTGACCCACAGCCAGGGGCATACGCTCCAAAATACCTGCAACGGGCGCCGTGATCGTCAGTGCAGCTAACCTAGCACGGCTGCGCGCCAGCTCCTGGCGTCGGATAACAATGCGCTGCGATGCCAACTGCTGCGCACTGGCATGAAGCTTTTTTAGCTGCTCCAGACGCTGTTGGGCGCTGCGCATTTGACGGGCGAGATTGGCAACTCGCGACTGAGTCTGGGCAAACGCCAGTTGTGAAATGATCCCTTTTTCAGCCAGTCCCTGCTCGGCCTGCTGCCTTAGCTGAGCAGTTGCCAGATCCCCGGTTAGTTTATCCAGTAATGTCTGTTCACTGAGAAATTCCCGCTGCTGATTGAGTGTCAGCTGTTGCAGCGCCATATCACTGTCCTGCAAAGCCTGTTGTGCCTGCGCCACCGCCAGTGACAGATCCGGGTTGTCGAGCGTTGCAATAACCTCTCCGACGGATACCGACGCCCCCGCTTTAAGGTGGATCCGTTTTACCACGGCATCACTGTCGGCAGTGATCAAGTGCTGCTCTGCACTGCGAAGCACACCAAAGCTGTCGACGCCAATCGCCAGCGGTCCATATTCCACTGTCGCTATCAGTACTTCGTGACGTCCCAGTCGGGTGATCTGATCGCTGGGGCCGACCAGCCACACACTCACTGCAAAAAAAACGCTCACCAGAGCCCACTTCCAGCGACGCCAGCGGCTGGTAGGTTTAGGCGGTTTAATTAGATCCATATTTCGCTCCGGATATCTTGATTCTATCCCCCTGGAGCCAATTTCATGCCAGAAATTTATCCATTAAATATCAGTATCTTAATATTTATAAGAGACATATTTTGGCAGAACCGGACGGATTTTCCGGAATTGAAACGCAAATCGGCCAGATGTGGCACAATGAACTGAAATAAGTTGGGCGGGGCGGGAAAGTAAATAGGGAAATCACGCTGACTCCCTAGGTCTCGGGCTTAGATGGCCTTGTCACGGGCCATAAATGATTAAAACCGCTACCTGACGCCTACCCTCAGGTAAGTGTCAGGTAGTGGTGGATTTACTGTAAGTCGTACACACTCTTGCTGCGGTTGTTCAGCCAGGCTTCAAAGGTCGTTTTATCTACCAGATCGGCAATTTGACCCTTAAAGGTGCTATAGCCACGCCGTTCATTGAAGTACCTTAATCTGAGTACTTCTTCATGGCGCGATGACATGCCACTGGCCGCTTTGCGTACTGCGGTATCAAAATAGCCCGATTTATGATCCGCACTCGACAGATAACCACTGATATCTCGGTCGCTCCACTCGTTGTACGCAAAATCTTTGCCGCTGCCGCCACCACCCGACGGAATTTCATCGCCGCGAACAAACAGAATATCACCACCGCCGCCACCATTGACGCTGATATCCGAAAAAGTAGAAATGGCCGCTAAAAAGTCTTTGCTACCGCCGCCATTGAGTTCACAATGGCCCCACTCACAGACAATGATATCCTGGCCGCTGCCACCCCAGGCTTTGGCCCGGTTGCCCCACGACCTGCCGCCGGAATCAACCAGCAGATCGGCCCCTGAGTTACCGTACAAACGATCTTTATTACCATCGTTACCAAAAATAATATCGTCGCCGTTGCCGCCGCTCAGGTTATCACCATCTTTGTTGCCAAACAGCACATCGTTGCCATTACCGCCTTCGATTCTGTCCGCACCATCGCCATTGGTCCCACTGAGGTTTACTCTGTGTACCACGCCGTCATGATCGGTCTCAATCTCTGAGCCACCGGCAATCCAGTCGTTGCCATCGCCTGCTTTAATGGTATCTTTACCATCACCGCCAAAGATCAGATCATTGCCGCGTCCGGTATAAATCTTGTCATTACCATTGAGGCCATAGACGGTCATATCGCTACCAACCCCCGTCGCCAGCAGTGTATCGTTACCATTTGACAACTCAACCTCAACTTCTTCTACGGCGTTACTGAATGCGCAGTGCTGATAGCCTGCAGTGTAAGCAAACACATACTCATCGTGCTCTTCCACAAATAAAGCAAGATTGCTGTCCATTGCACGTACTTTCCACACGCCATTAATCAGTTCACTGTCAAAGCTGCCAGTTTGCATATGGCAGTGCTGGTAGGCCGCAGTCAGGCTGGCTGGCATATCGCCAGTCGGCGTACACGAGTATTGCTCTATACCACTGATATTACTTTGAATACTGCCACTGGAGCCTTCGGTCAGGCAATCCATACCTGTGCCACCATCTACTTTCTCGAAGTCGCCATACGTATAAATGGTGTCATCGCCTTTGCCGGCATAGACATAATCCACTTTATTACCTGTTAAGATGGTGTCGTTACCATCGCCGCCATACACCAACTGATGCCAGTTCAGCGCTGTACCGTCGTATTCTTCACCGCTATCTGCCAGGTTAACCTGAAAACCATTGTGGTTGCTGACATCAAAGGTTTCACAGCTGCCGGCATAATATACGGTTACCAGAGCATCATCCCCTTCGGCCGTGAGCTTCTCACCGCTCACATTGGGTGACACCGCCAGGTAAGTCATATACGGATTAGCAGAGTTATCATCCGCGATGCCGATCTTGCTGCGGTCCAGGCCTTCACAGCTTGCTGGTGCATAGTTAGTACAGCTGATTGCTTCAACATTATTAAGGACGCTTTGGATCGCGCCTTCGCTGCCCTGCTCTGCACAGTCTGCCCCTGCACCACCGTCTATACGCTCAAAGTCGCCAAACGAGAAGATCTGATCGTTACCGCCATTGCCGTAAATGTAGTCTACTTTGTTACCGGTGCGGATCTCGTCGTTCCCTTCACCACCGAATACCTGTTGGTGGAAGTCCAAGTTCATGCCATTGTAGGACTCACCGCTGTCCGGCAAATTAACGTGTAGTCCGTTGTAGTCGCTACCATCTAGCACCTCACAGCGGCCATTGTACGACACCACAACCGACGATTGGCTGCCGGATACGCTCAGCGCGGTATCGGCTAGTTTGGGGCTCAAAGCCAGATACGTCATAAATTCATTTTCGACATGCTCACCAACCTCTATTTGAGTCCGGTCCAAACCATTACAGAAGCTGCCAGGGGCAGCCAGACGTAGCGCCTGAGCATTGTTTGGCATCAGAGTCAGCGACAGTGCCGCTGCCAGGAGTGCCTTTTGATAAACCACCATGTTAGTCTCCATGAGTTAGGCAAAGATTTGCGCAAAGAAATCTGGATCATGGAATTTATACGCCACAATTGTGCAATGACTATGGACTCAGACTGAGTAATAAGGATGAGTTTTACTGCCAACAAAGCAGGTAAGAGCACAGACCAGCATACCGTATTGGCTAGATGAAACTGCCTGAATAATAAAAACAAGCAAGCCAAAAGTGAAAAGCCAAATCCAAAAAATGTGACGTTTAATTCACACTCAGCCCCGACATACGGGGAGTTGAAAAAGCTTCATCGTAAAATAACGCACAACAAAAATCTGAATCTGTTTACATAATAATATCTATGCACTATGAATGCATTCATAAAGTTTCAATAATGTACCGGCTAATCTGGTAAGGCATTTATCCAGCAAAGCCTTTATAATTCATGATTTTTACCTATTAACATGCCACTTATACACACTTTCGTTGCGTCGCGATAAAAATTTTCGGGTACAAATCAACCCTTTAACACTTTACATTTTTTAAACAGCTGTTAAATTACACTGGGTAAAATAATAAGCAACAAAATGTAACTTCACTGTTTTAATATTCATATACGGATGTACAATGAATACACGTCAACGATTGAACTGGCTAAACAGCGCCCGACGGGACATTCAGGCGTCACTGCGTAGTCTGCGAATACAACAAAAAATGTCGCAAGCCGAGCTGGCCAAAAAAATGTCCGTTCCGGTAGACCAATCCACTATCTCAAACTGGGAAAGTGGTAAAACCATTATGGACCTGGAACAGCTGCTGGATATTCTGATGATCTTCGGCAAAGACTGGAAAAGCTTTTTTGGTTTTTTAGCCGATAACGCCGAAAAAAGAACAACAAAAAAACCGCAACAGAAAGAAACACATATGGAACCAAAAGCAGAAGACAAGGGAGAAGACTGATGCATTTTATTGAGATGATGCTTTCCTCTGTCGTTTTTATCGGCTTAATTCTCACTTGGAAAGATTATAACGCCAGATGGTTGTTTTCCTTAATGCTTCTCTTACAGCTCGTCGATATGACAGTTAATCCTATAACGATTAATTGGACTAGGCATTATTACCTATGGTGTTTGGTATTAAATGTTTGTTTCCTAGCGCTCTTTCTCACCAGAGGAGTTCAGGCAGAAGCGTTATACAAACTTACTAAAATCGAATTTTTTAAGAAGGCAAGAGAACGTTATGTACTCACTATTCCAGAGTGCTGTATTTGCTTGTTGTTATTTGTCGCGTCAATGCTCTGCCTTGCTACATGGGTTGAAATCCAACTCTATTTTTATAAAGTTCTGAGCTACCCATTTATTTATCATCATGTATGGTCGCCAACTCAGTATACCCTTCACATTCTAGAATCTCTTACACTGATAACATTTATAGTGCATGTTAGGCGCTCCAAAGGAGAATTAATTTATGAGAACAATTAACTATAGATTGTTAAAAAAAATCTTAGGGGGTAGCACAGCCGGTAATCCAAAGTTACCTGAACTACCTAGGGCAGCCCCCATAGATCCTACCTTGGGGAAACAAGCAAAAAAACCTCATGAAGGTTGAACAAGCAAGTTTATTAATTGATTCATAAACTAAACTGGGCTTTATGAGCCAAAGATAATAAGGCATTACTAGGTTTTAAACCCTGAGACTATAGCGTCAGTTTAAAAGCAGATAGAGTGCTGTAAATGAGGAATATAGGACGTAACTTGCTAAATAATAAGCGACGCAGTCGTTAGCAGAGGCAACGCACCAAAATTACCAAGTTGCTCCACTAGCCTCTGCTAAAGTTAATAGCACAACACAGGCGCATTGCGATTTAAATGAGTAGTAAATCAGGTGATGTCAGAAATACATTAAAATAACTAAGTGCACTTTTTAGTTGTTTTAAATTATGAATTGATTCATAGATAAGATATTTCACAGCTCAGTGTTGCCGCTAAGTAGATCCCGTATCAAGTACGGGATGACGGCTCAGTGTTGTCGTCGGGCTATGCTTGAATAACGGCTCGATGTAGACGCTGGGCTAAGCTCGTATCAAATGCGGGATATTCACTCAGCGCAGACATCGGGCTATGTTCGTATCAATGCGGATAACGGCTCGATGTTGTCGCCGGACTGTGCTCGTATCAAATGCGGGATATTAACTCAGCGCTGACATCGGGCTATGCTCGTATCAATGCGGATAACGACTCTATGTTGTCGCTGGGCTAAGCTCGTATCAAATGCGGGATATTATCTCGGTGCTGGCGTCGGGCTATGCTCGTATCAATGCGGATAACAGCTCGATGTTGTCGCCGGACTGTGCTCGTATCAAATGCGGGATATTATCTCGGTGCTGGCGTCGGGCTATGCTCGTATCAAATGCGGCATGTCGGTCTGGCATGCTTGCTATATAAACTTCCCTGCCGGACGGTGCGGGAGACTAGGTGGAACGAATTCAAAAGCACGCCCCGGCGTTATCGTAAACGTATCCAACGTCACTGACAGCCACATCACAACAATCAGCATTAATGCGCTTTTTCTCACTCATCTACCCAACAGCCAGGCTGGTGCCAGACGTGCAACCCTGGCAGATCTACTCTCTTACGTTATTACCTCAGCATTACACCCTAATTGGTCATCCACTGATGCACATGTAAATTAACCGTTAAACTTTATGCTTTGCACCTATGAGGCCCAGCTGACAGTGTGACTGAACGTTCAGAGCAGTAAAACTGCCAGCATAATGTAGAAATTGACGGAAAATCAGTCCCTTTTTTAGCTAAAAGAGGGATAAATACGAAAAATACAGCCACCTGGAATAAAAATTTTCGCCTTCAATTGTACGAGATAACAGTGTTTAGCACCGCAGTGGAGACTCACTTGATTAAATTTCTATTATCACTTTCTTTACAAAAATAATATTTATGATTACCTTTGTACCTGTGCGAAATTTATTCAATAACTTTTTATTCTAAAAAATCATTCAACAACAAGTGAAAAGGAACAGCAATGAAACTAACCTATCTTGTCTCTGCGCTAGGCTTACTCTCAACCGCAGCACTGGCACAAAACACCGCGCCACTCACAGAAGCACAAATGCTGCAATATACCAGTAAGGCTAACAAAACCATCATTGGTGCACGTGCCGACGCAAACCTGTCTCTCTCTCAGGAATTTGCGACAATGAGCAGCACGGGCAGTGCGGTGATCACCCGTACCATTACGCACCCGGATGCCAGCTACATCAAACTACACTTTAAAAATGTGAACCTGGCAAATGGTGGTAAGCTGGTTGTACGTTCAAAAGACGGCAGCGAGCGTTACGAGTATACCGAAGCGAATATGCGTGCCGCGACGGTCAATGCCAAACTGGGCGATGACGGCGTTAGCAGCTTCTCTGCAATGTCAATTTCTGCAGACACCGCAGTCGTTGAATACACACCGGGTACAGCGTCAAACTCCGCCCTGATGTCTGCACAAACCATTGCACCTGCTGTGATTGATTTTTATGACCACGGCATTGAAAACACGCCAATGCTGGAAACCATGAACGCATCAACAGATGTGGGCATTGAGTCAACTTGTGGTGTGAATGAGCGCCGCGACGTACAGTGCTGGGCAGGTTCAAACCCAACTGAGTTTGAGCGTTCACGCCCGGTTGCCCGCCTGCTGATGAATGGTAGCGGCCTGTGTACTGGCTGGCGTGTTGGCCCGGACAACCGCATGTTCACCAACGAACACTGTGTGGGTTCTGCCTCTGAGCTGGCCAACACTGAGGTGTGGTTTAACTACCAGCACACCAGCTGTAATGGCTCAAACCTTGAGACAGTGGTCAAAGTAACCGGTAAAGACTTCCTGTCTTCTGACTACACGCTGGACTACACCCTGTTCACCATCAACGAATTCAACAAAGCACAGCCATTTGGCTACTTTGGTCTGGACGTACGTGACGCAACACAAGGCGAGCGTATCTACATTCCTCAGCACGGTGCAGGTAACCCGAAAGAGCTGGCTATCGAATCAGATCAGAACAGCAATGGCCTGTGTCAGGCAGATGTTGTTACAGCAAATGGTCGCGGCACAGGGACCGACATGGGCTACTACTGTGACACCATAGGTGGTTCTTCAGGTTCACCGGTTCTGGCAGCTGCCAGCAACAAAGTCATTGCCTTGCACCACTTTGGTGGCTGTACTAACCAGGGCGTCAAGATCAGCAAGATCTGGCCTGAGGTATCAAGCCACTTCAATGGCATCCCGGATGGCGACAATAACAGCGATCCAATGCCTACTGCTGACTTCACGTCCAGCTGTACAGAACTGGCTTGTAGCTTTGACGGCAGCGCCTCAAGCTCACCAAATGGGTCAATTTCTCAGTACGAGTGGAGCTATGGTGACAACGGCACTGGTTTCGGTGCGACCGCCAGCCACACCTATGCGGCTGCGGGTAACTACAGTGTTTCACTGACTGTCACCGACAACTCGGGTGCAACTGCAACCGTGACTAAGCAAGTGCCTGTATACGGCCCGGGTGGTGAAGATCAGCTGCAAAAAGGCGTTGCCAGAACAGACCTCTCTGGTGCTCGTGGCGAAATGACTTACTTCTACTTCGACGTACCAGCGGGTGCAACCAACATCACCTTCGATATTTCAGGTGGCAGCGGTGATGCGGATCTGTATGTACGTAAAGGTGAGCAACCAACCACCTCGACCTATGACTGTCGCCCTTACCGTTGGGGTAACACTGAAAACTGTACCCGTAATGATGGTGCAGGCCGCTACTGGGTTGGCATTCGTGCCTACAACGCCTACTCAGGTCTGAGTCTGGTTGCGGATTACCAGTAATCCCAGTTACTATTTTTCTCCCTAAAAAGGCAGCGCAAGCTGCCTTTTTGTTTATCCGCGAGCAGCGCCTCAATGCCGCGCACCTCGTCAGTCAGCCCATGCAATATATCCGCTTACAACGCATACCACAGTCCCAGCCAGGCTCGCAGATCATCCTCTGCCAAATCACTCTCAACCCGGGCAACACCCAAATCAAAGCGCAGATCAGTGACACCAGCTGGTGCAAACCAGTTTGCCCATCCCAGTGCCTGCTGGCTCAAATCAATTTGCCACTTTAACCCATAACTGGTCGCGCTGCGCTGACCATCAAAACGGTGTTGTTTCATAAAAAATCTGGGCTGATTCAGCGCCCAGCTCGTCGCCAGCTCATAGCCGTAATAATGTCGGCCAGAGGCAAACTGGAACGGCAACTCAGGGCTAAGTACCAGATCGCTGCGTGTGCGCCCGCTCAGAATATTGTTATCGAATCCGCCCAAGCGCAGTAACTGTGACTCACGGTACTGAGACTGTACGCCAGCAAACCAGGGCCAGTTCCATACCTTACCAAACCCTTGCCAGTCATAGCCATGGCCCTTGGCATCGCCACTGAGTATGCCGGCTTTGACGCGATAACCAAGCGCAAAATCCTGTCGGTAGCTGTGCCACCCTTGTTCCAGTCCACTCCATTGCGTGGTTATGGCATCCCGGCCCTGATCATCGTAATGGATAAGGGCCACAAACGGCGACACCGACCAGGTATCGGAGCGCCATTCATAGGCCAAACGGCCACTCACCGCGCTACCTGTTAGTTTTGCCTGCTCTGCCTGCTCTGCCTGCGCATACTGTCGGCGACTGTCAAAGCGATAGTCGCTCAGATGGGCATCAAAGCGCCAGTCACCAGCACGAAAACGTAACGCAGCATAGCTGCCATCCAGCACGTTGTCGCCGCTTTGAGCCAGCCCCAATTGCCAGGATAAGTGCTGGAGCAGATCGCTGCCTTTGACCCCGACACTTAGCAACTCGCTGACCGCACTGCTGGCCTGCAGCGATAATGCCGCGGAGGCATCTTGCGCCAGCCATTGGTACTCGCTCTGCGTAATGTCCGCGCCCTCGGCCATATAAATTTGTGCATCAGGTAGCACAAAGGTATCGGTTTTACCCAGTGGCACAGCCGCATTACTGCTGAGTTTAGCCACGCGCTGCTCACTGATCTGGTCATCCAGTTCATGCAACCGGGTACCTGAAGGTGTGCTGTGCAAGTACAGCAGCGGTGCATTTTCACGCGGTAGTAGCTGCTCGAATACGGCCTGGCCGTGTGCAACCTGATATAAAGCATTGCGCTGCAAGTCGTAACGATACACGCCCACCTCACCGTGCAGACCGGCGATAAAATAAAGCCCCTGGCCTTGATGCTGCCAGGTAGGCGCAGTCAGATACTGATAACCCTCAGGCATAGGAACTGTGCGCACTTCAGCGCTTTGCATATCTTGTATATACAACTGCCAATTACCATTTAGCGTGGTTTTAAGGTACGCCAGCTGACGTTTATCGGGCGCCAGCTGCGGATAGTCATAGACAGTACCCAGGTCGCGGGCAAACAGCGGCGTTACCGTATTGCTGCTGATCTCCACCCGTACCAGTTCAGAAAACCCACTGCGCACTTGCTCTGCATACAGGGTGTCAGCATCCAGCAGTGTAAAACGCCTTATCCCAAGTGACTGGGTTAACCGGGTAACCGCGCCACTTGGCATATGCCAGCGATACAGATCGTTAACCCGGTTATCCCGGGTTTCATCGACCCGGGCGCGTGCCACAAAGTATAAGGTGTCTTTATCGGCCCATTGCGGATACAGAGTGCCGGAAAAATCGCTGGCTGCCAGCTGTGCTACCTGCTCACGGTTAAATACCTCTGGCGGTTTATCGGCAATGTCTGCCGGATCAGCCGCCAGTATCGCCTGCTGAGCTTTCTCAAAGGCCTTTTTTGCTTCTTCATTGTCTTCTGTTTTATAGACTCTGAGCCAGGTCTCTCCCTCCCGATCGCGTTCAGTCATGGCAATTTGCTGTCCATCTGGCGACAGCACCGCATTACTCGCCGCAAAGTCAGGCTCAAACCACAACGGGCTGTTTAACAGGGCCAGGTCGCGCTCCTGCGTCATCGCCTGGTATGTGAACTCAGCAATAAAGCGCCGATACAGCTGACCTGCACTTTGTCCGAAAGCCCCTTTAAACGCCGATTCAAAATTGCGTTTTTGAACCCCGTGTACGCGGGTCCAGACGGCATCCAGCGTTTCTTTGCCGTGGTTGTCTTCAAGCCAGGCCAGAAACCGTACACCCAACAAATAAGCCATGGCACCGGAACGATAGCTGCCGTCGCCATTGCTCAGTGCGCCATACGACAGCAATGCGCCCTGACGGGCAAAAGCGCGCAGCAGTGCTTCGCTGTAGTTGTCATAGAGCCGCCCCCGGCCGGTCAGTCGTGACTCCAGCAACGTGGCATACCCTTCGGCGACCCAGCGCGGCAACACCGCACTGGACAGATCATAGATATCAAACCAGTCACGCAGATGCTGACGCCACCGGCTGCGACTGGGCTGGGATAGGTGCACCAGGTGAATGTATTCATGGAGGATAAGCAACTGCTGCCAGCCCGGGCTGTTTGCAATCACAGAATCGGATTGGGGCGGTGTGGTAAATAACGCCATCAAAGGCGTGTCTGTACTCGGCAGTGCAAAACCATTGGCACCATTGATGGGATCAAACACCACAACATCGGCTATGCTGTCCAGTGCCCGGCCCTGTTGCTGCAAAACCAGCGTTCTGACCAGCTCTAACTCGACAGCGGCTGAGCGCGCCCAATCCTGTTGTGCAGGCGTATAGTGCACCCTGAAATGTTCAGTATGCAGGGTCTGCCAGTCCCCGGCACGTACCAGTGTGGTATAAAAAAGCAGTAAAAACGCGCCGCACAGTAACGCAGCGGGTGAGTTCATCAATCGCACAGCCATTCTCATCCTCGATGAAGTGATCCGAATCAGGACCTAGTATGGCAAATAATGTGCTTGAAAATCAGCGGGTATTTATCTTTTGAAACACTTTTAAACAACAAGGTTCAGGTATCGTGAGTGGGATCCAGAGCACTCACCAAATGCAAAATGCCTCCGGCCACAATGAACACCGCCAGTGCTGAAGCCAGGCTCAGACCTGCATGAACTTTTGCCAGTGCCAGTATACCTGCGCTACCCCAGGCCAGCACTATCCTGAGCCGGGCCGTCATCAGGCTTGCCAGTTTGAGTTGGCTGACGCACGCAGCCGCAATGATAAATACGATTAAGGGGATTAACACCAACATAGTCCACTCCCGGGTCACTGTTTGCCAGAAAAGATATACGGCCCCAGTGCCATTAGAGATCACGGTAATGAAGATTATACGCAAATGATAATTATTATCAACTAGGGAGAGTTACCTTAATCACCGCACCCATTCGCTCCCCAGACTCAGCATTGCTCACTTCAAGCTGGCCATCGTGACTCTCGATCACATGCTGACTCAGTGTCAGCCCAATCCCCTGTCCGTCTGGCTTGGTAGAATAAAAGGGCGTTAGCACATTATCGAGGTTGGCAAACCCGCCACCTTCGTCGGCAACTTCAATCACCACCGCGGGACTAAGGTAGTAGCTACGCAGCTCTACTCGCTGACCAGGTGGATCCGCCGCCTGATTGGCCTCAATGGCATTCTTAATCAGGTTGATCAATACCTGCTCAAGCAACTCGGGATCGCAATGGCATTGATGCGCCTGACAGTGCAATTCAATGTGTTGTGCCGGATGCTGTGATGCAAACAATTCCCGGACAGAGTCAAACAGCGCTAGCAATTGTGTGGGTTGGATCTGAGGCTCAATGGCCTTGCTGAGCTGACCATAACGTGCCACAAAATGCTGCAAATGCTGACAGCGCTGCTCTATCACCCCCAAAGCCTGACGTTCCCTGCTACTGGCCGCACGCTCGCCAAGACTCTGAGCAAGGGAGCTAACCGGTGTGAGCGAATTACGTATTTCATGGCTGATCACCCGGATCAGTTGTTGCCAGGCAGCCAGTTCTTTTTGCCGCAATGCTTTAGTGATATCCAGCGCGACCAGCAAACTGTGTCGCTGACCCTGTTCAAAAAAATAGCTGCTGTGGAGCTGCCAGCGTGCTGACTGTGCATTGCTGATAAACCGCCAGCCATGCTGTGTCTCTTCCAGCCCAAGTGAGGTTGCCAAGGCACCTTTGTAATGCTGCCAAGGTTGTCTATACAAGATTTCAAACGCCTGATTTGCATAACTTAAACGTGTATCTTCGGTAAAGACCAGAATCGGTGTATTGAGTTTATCTATCAGCTGATAGATTACAAAAATTTGCGAATTGTAGCGCGATTTCTGACGATGAAGCTGCTCGCCCAGCGCTATCAGTTGCTGCTCAAAAGCGGCCACCTGACCCGAGGAAAAATGTGGCCGGATCTGCTGACTAAAATCAGCCTGCAACATGGCTTCAAGCTGCCAGTGAGCACGGGAAAAAATGCTATTTAGCTGGGCCAGTCGCTGCTTTTGCAATCGCCACAGTACCCAGCTGACGGCGCCACAGATCAGCCCTATCTGCCACCAGGGCAGAGCGAGTTGCCACAATACCCCCACCAGCAAAGCAATCACCAGACCAGCCAGCAGAGTAAAGTGGCAGCGTACCGTCCACTCAAAGTTAGTCTTCACTTCGCAGCCCGTACTTATCCAGCCGACGATATAATGAAGATTTAGTCAGCCCCAGCGCTTTAGCTGCCTCACTGACCTGGCCCTGATGTAAAGCCAACGTCTGTTCAATCAGGTTTTTCTCCACTTCAGCGAGCGTCGTTCCCGCAGGCTGTGGTTTAGTGCCCGGTTGCTGCTGCGGAGCAGGGGCTGCCAGGCGTAATTGACAATCGGAAGCTGTGATCTGTGCTCCTTCGCTCAGTAATAGTGCTCGCTCCATCACATGACTGAGCTCACGAATATTGCCGGGCCAGCGGTATGCCAGTAAGGCAGCTTGTGCTTCACTATCCAAAGACTTAGCGGCCAGCTTGTAACGTGCAGCATGACGCACCAGCAAGTGATTTGCCAGCGGCACAATGTCATCCAGTCGTGCACGCAGTGGAGGCAATTCAAACGTAAAAGTATTGATGCGATAAAACAAATCACTGCGGAAACGACCTGCCGTCACATCCTGCTCTAAATCACTGTTGGTGGCACAGATAAGGCGGATATCAGCATGCTCAGTTCGGCTACTGCCAACTCGCTCATACTCACCGCTTTCCAGCACCCGCAGCAGTTTTGCTTGCTGCGTCAAAGGTATGGTTGCCACTTCGTCGAGAAACAAGGTGCCACCGCCGGCCAGCTCAAAGCGCCCACTGCGCTGAGATTTGGCATCGGTAAACGCGCCTTTGGTATGGCCAAACATTTCACTTTCAAACAAACTTTCAGGAATGGCACCCATATTGACGCTGACAAGGGGGCCTGTGCGCCTTGACGACTGTCTGTGCAATGCTTCAACCAAATGGCTTTTACCACAGCCACTTTCCCCACACAGCAGTACGCTGGCATCTGTGCTGGCAATGCGCGACAGCTTGCTCAGCAAGGTTTTCATGGCCGAGGAACGCCAGGTATAGCAAGGGATTTCAGTTTCTGTGCTCTGTACATCCCCCTGCTTTGACTGCAACAGGTTGAGCTTACTTTGCTTGCGAATAGCATCCAGTAGTTGCGCATTTTGCCAGGGCTTTTCGATGAAGTCTGCCGCTCCGAGACGCATCGCCTCAACGGCCAGCGACACACTCCCCCAGCCGGTCAGGCAGATCACCGCAGGGGAACTGGACTGAGACTGCAACCAGTGCAGAAAAGTCAGCCCCTCGCTACCTGAGGTTGTATCCCGGGTAAAATTCATATCCAGTAAGATCAGGTCAATAGATTTACAACTCAAAAATTGTTTTGCGACCTCAGGGTGTTCCGCTTCATACACTTCAAAGCCATGATCTTCTAGCAAAAAAGCGGCGCTTAACCGCACCTCTGGATTATCATCTACAACGAGTACTGCCATTTTGTTCCCTGTTCGTTTATCACTGCACTCAGAATACGGGAATTTGACGAAGACGAAAAGCGCGAGCGCGACGGTCATTCAAGCTAAGCAGCGGAGTTCACGTCACGTAAAAGATACAGAAGCACCAGCTCATCGAGCTCCGCATAGCGTTCGGTATGAGATGAGGTATGAGTTGGCACGCATCTATGTGGAGGGCATCCGTGCCCTCACTGCAATAAGCTGCGAAGCGTTGCTTCGGTCTTGCTAAATCCAACGGATTTTGGTGGTAAGGGTGTGGGATTCGCCTGGTGCCAGTGTGACGGCGTCGTCCATCACATTGGCAGCTTCCAGGCACAGCATCACGTGATACTCATCATCGCGGAAATTGCTCAGACGTTTGGATTTTTCTATCCAGGGGTTCCACAGGACGCATGAAGCAGAGTGTTCACGGCCAACCTCAATTTTGCCATCTGGTGTATCAATGATTTGCACTTCAGGCGCCCGGGTATACACCATGTCCGTTTCACGGGCGAAAGAGACGACCTCATCCTGCGTAAATGGCCCTTCGCCAAACTCAATATATTGCGCGCCTTGCAGACCATCCACTCGGGTCTGTTCAATTTCTGGCGTTGGAAAGTACGTATGCAGCGCCTGGGTGAGCGAGAAAGTTTCTTTGCCGGTATTCACATTGGTCAGCCTGACTTCTAGCTGATCACTCAATATAAACTCCACAGTCAGACCTGACTCATGTGGCCAGAAGGTGCGGTCAATGCTGGTCATCGGCAAAGACAATACAATCCGGATTGCGGTCTCATCTTCCTCAACACGCTCCGCGCGCCAGACCAGTTTGCGCGCAAATCCGTGGGCTGGCCAATCCGCTTCGGCATGAACACCAAACCAGGGCCAGCAAATTGGAATGCCACCACGGATAGACTGGCCTTCGAGATAGGTTTCGTCCTGAGATACCCACAGCAGGTTCTTCTTGCCTGTGGGAATGAATTCGGTGATCTGAGCACCCTGAAGATAAATTTTAGCCTGACACTGTGGGCCGTTAACGTCAAAATACTCCAGGCCGGACTCGGTACGTGCCAATTTTACTGAGGCAGAAAGTTCCATATAACACCTATTTTTAAACTAAACTGGCACTACCTTACCTAAAATGCACTGACGGTGTAAGAGCCACCCACCGAATATGAGTGATCTTCATCAAGAGTGCGTTAATCACACTCTGAACTGACCCACTAATTTTGTCAGCTGCTCAGACAATCGCTGCATCTTATCGCCATTTTCGCTGGTGTTGTTTGCCACATCACTAACAGTGTCTGCCGCATGCTTTATTTCTATGACATTGCGGTTAATATCCTCTGCGACATGCTGCTGTTCTTCTGCGGCGGTTGCTATTTGCGTATTCAAGTCACTGATGGTCTGAATAGACTGAGTGATTTCGCTAAACTGACTTTGCGCAGATCCCGTAAGTTCTACCGTTTTGTCGGTACGGGTTAAGCTACTGCGCATATCCTGAGATACGCCTTCCGTCATTTTTCTCAACTTATCGAGCTGCGATGCTATCTCTTCGGTCGATTCCGAGGTGCGCTGCGACAGTGCCCTTACTTCGTCTGCCACCACCGCAAACCCCCGCCCATGTTCGCCTGCTCGGGCCGCTTCAATGGCCGCGTTCAGTGCCAGCAAATTGGTTTGCTCGGCGATCCCTCTGATCACACTGAGGATCGACATAATATTTTCACTTTCACTGTCGAGTTGATTGATATCTGAGGTCGCCCGCTTAATCACATCCGACAAGGCAGCCACACTGTCAACCGCCTCGGTCATAACAGACTGACCCAGCTCAGACGCCTGCTGGGTCTGAGTGGCTAAGTCGGCGGCATTGGCACAGCTGGACGCCACCTCATTCGCCGTGGCGGCCATTTCATTGATAGCCGTTGCGGCCATTTCAAGCGCCTGCTGCTGTTGTGCCGTCGAGCTGGTCAGCTCCTCAGACTCCGTGGCGGTTGCACAGGCCGTTTGATTTAGTTGCTGAGCGCAGGCATTAATGTCCATCACCAGTTGGGCAATGAGGTCTAAAAAGCTGTTAAAACTGTCCGCCAGTTTGCCCGTTTCGTCTTTGCTGTCGACCTCCAGCCGCTGGGTCAGGTCGCCTCCCCCCTGAGAGATGACTGTCAGCCCATCGCTCACCTCAACAATCGGCCCAGACAGTACATTGGCAATGTAATTCGCCAACACAACAAACAGCGCAACCAGTACCACGCTCAGGATCACCAGCGTCCAGGTCATGGCATTCGCCGCCGCCATCACCTCTCCCTGCTCCACAAAAGCAATGAATTTCCAGCCCAGTTTCTTCGACGTGTAGATACTGGCAAAGTAGTCCGTGTCATCAATCCGGATTTCATATAAGCCGGACTGATTACTGGCTACAGTACGATACAGGCCGCTGTCGACCTGGTTCACATCCTTAAACCGATAATCACTGTGCTTGGCATCGACCAAAATTTTACCTGTGTCTTCCACCAGCATCAGATAGCCGGTTTCACCGAGCTTAACCTCACGGATTATCTTGGTCAGGCCCTGTAAAGACACATCCATGCCTGTTACACCTATCTCTCGGCCATTCGACCTGACCGAGCGTACCGTGGAGACAATGGCCATATCATCCGGGGCCCAGTAATAAGCATCGGTCATCACAGTTTTGCCATTGGCTGCTTGTCCACTGCGATACCAGGGTCGGGGCCGTGGGTCATAATTGGCACTGACCTCACCCTGAGGCCATTGAATATAACCCCCTTCGGTATTGCCAAAGTAGATATAGGCAATTCCCGGGTGGGTATCACCAAAGCGTTCAAACAAATCGTATACTGCCTGCTCAGTCTCACTGCCTGAGCGTGAATTCAGCTGTGTGGCGGTGCCTTTATCGGTGTAAATCTTGACTTCGCTCTGGGCGCGGGTCAGTTTGGGGTTAGTGGCCAGAAACTCAACATTCTTGGCTATTTCATCGAAAAACATGCCAATCCCGTTGTCGACCTGTAACGCCTCCCGACCACTCATCTCGACAAATTTATCCAGTGCCAGCTGCCGGGTCTGGGACACTATCAGAACGGCAATGATCAAAATAGGCGAGACGATAGCAACGATAAAAGCCAGCCTGAGCTTTTGCGAAATAGTCATAGAGTGGATTCCTCACTGGACTGATTGACTGCGCCAACACGCTAAGACATCGGCTGCCTAGCGTTAGTATTCAAATTGCACGATACTGCTCAAAAATATAGTTGATAGTTGCGCAACTATCCAAAGGATCAAGAGAAATTACTGTTGTTCATGGCTGATTACTTGGAACCTGAGAATGGATGGTCTAGGCTATTTAGAGATAATTTATTCTTACTAACTCAAACAAACGGGTGTTCTCCCATGCTAAAACTCTCTCGACTCATGACGGCTCTGTGCGGCGCTATGATGTTGTCTTCTGGCCCCGCAATTGCCAGTGAAGATGAACTGGCACAGCTGAAGAAGCAGCTTGAACTGCTCCAGCAGAAGGTTCATAAAATGGAACGTGAACAGGCACGTGAAAAAGCACAAGCCAAGGCCGATAAAAAGGCCAAACAAGCGGCGCCTGCCAAACCCAGCATTAAGGTCGGCGGGGCGGTACGGACCAACCTCAGCCATACTTCCTACGATGACGACAACAAAAATCGCGGCGGCGACTTTGACTTTGACATTTTCCGTCTGAATTTCTCCGGCAACGTTGGCGGTTTTGGCCTCAATGCCGAAATCCGCTTTTTTGACTACATGACCGCCGTGAAATACGCGTATTTACACTACGACTTTGCCAAAGACTGGCAGGCACAGCTGGGCATGACCAAAGTGCCATTTGGCAACTGGCCATACAATTCACACAATTACTTTTTTAACACGACTTATTACATCGGGTTAGAAGACGATCACGACATGGGCGTGTTGTTTAAACGCAAAGTCGCGGATAACTGGCAGCTAGACCTGGGCTTTTTCAAAAACGATGAACTCGGTGGCGTAGACGGCTATGTGGAAGATCGCAGCGACCGCTATTCCTACGATATCGTCGGCTTTCGTAAGGCCTCAGATGGGGTATACGATGATCCGGCTCAGCCCCTCGGTGAATATAACACCTTTGCCGGTCGCTATGCTTACCACTTTAAACACAAAGGCGGCACCACTGAGGTTGGGGTATCTGGCTTGAGTGGCGGTCTGCACGATGGCGTTGATAAAGCGGGTGATTACATGGCCTGGGCCATCCATCTGAATGGCAACTATGGTCCGTGGAACCTGCAACTACAGCATGGCGAATATGAATATGACGTCGATACCCCGGCAACACGAATGGCCGTTGGTGCTTATGCATTTTTCGACTCCATTGCAGCGGAAGCAACCATGAGCAACGCCAATATTGCCTACAGTTTACCCGTAGAATTTGGCCCAATCACGGGCTTACAATTCTACAATGACTACGGCATTATCTACGACAAATCGGATGATACCGAAGACACCTGGATGAATGTGACCGGCGTCTCGCTATCCGCGGGTGCTTTCTTTACGTACATCGATTATGTGCTCGCAAA
Organism: Pseudoalteromonas sp. AWH4_217; assembly: GCF_056161105.1. Lineage (NCBI taxonomy): Bacteria > Pseudomonadati > Pseudomonadota > Gammaproteobacteria > Alteromonadales > Pseudoalteromonadaceae > Pseudoalteromonas > Pseudoalteromonas sp. AWH4_217. The sequence continues at coordinate 78,857 of NZ_JBSWYM010000018.1, forward strand.
AAACCAGCCTTTTGTGGGTGGCTCCATTGCGGGGAATAGTGATGAGACGGAGCGCCGCTTCAATATCAACATCGGCTACTATTTTTAACACTGAGTCACGGGAGCGGCCAGTGCGCCGCTTACCGTCTATGAACAGCCCGGTTCAAGCCCCCTTTAAACAGTAATTAAAACACCGAATGAAAGTAAGTACGCACTTACAAATGATGTTAGTTATCTTCCGCAAAGAAATATTACAGATCACACAAAAATATTACGCCTGCTATTCGTCCGTCGGTTTTTGGCTATAATGAAAAAGTTAGCCAATGCAAAAACGATGACATTGGATATTTCCGGGAAGGATAGCGATGAAAAAACACGCTCAAAAACTATTTAACCGCTGCTTCTGGCTGCACGTTGCAGGAATACTGTGTGTTGCACTGGGGTTTATCGGAATGGCACTTCCGGTCATGCCGACGACGATCTTTTTTATCCTGGCACTGGCTTGTTTTACCCGCTCTAATCCCAAACTCGCAAACTGGTTGCTGTCTCACCCGAAATTTGGCCCGTCATTGCACGCCTGGCAAACACACCAAGTTGTGCCAGTTAAAGGGAAATGGGGCGCTGGCTTGGGTATGCTACTTGGCTTTGTGATCCTTTGTATGACATCTGCCCCCTGGTATGTGCTGATAGGTGTCGCCCTCACCGAGCTACTGGTTATGGCCTATTTACTCAGTAAACCCTCACACCTGCCTGCCAGCTAAGCACCTTCTCAGCAGGAGGAACGTCTCGCATCAGGTTTTCTGCGGCGCAGTAGCCTGATTATGGGTGGTATACACTATCAACATCACCGCCCCCAGCATAATCGCAACATCTGCAATATTAAATACACCCGTCCTAATCTCACCAATACCCAGATTTAGAAAGTCGATCACCGCACCATTATTGAGGATCCGGTCAATCAGGTTACTTACCCCACCTGAGAGCACCAGGGACAAACCCGTGACCTGATGGCGATTGAGATCCTCACTTTTCAGTGTGTACAGCAATATTGCAATCAACAACAGCGCAATGACACCGATAAACAGCACACTCCTCAGCGGCGCAGGCAGCTCGCTGCCCAGGCTTAAGAAGGCGCCCGCGTTTTCCCGGTAGCCAATACGCACAAGATCATGCCAGTAACTGGTCATCTGCCAGCCGTGAAGATAGTTACCAGCAAACCACTTTGAGAGCTGATCCAGGCACATACCCACCACACAGATCATCAGGACCCAGTGTATACGTTGTTTTGTTGTCATAACTTGTCGTCGTTTCAGTTGGCCGTATATCACTATAAAACTGTCATTGTGACACCTGCATGACACTTTACTGAAAATGACATTGTTTAGCACAAACACGACAAAAGAGCACATTTGCGCAGCAGTGCGACCCTGGCATACCAATTCGGGTTTTCTAAACTAGACTTAAGCATGGTCGGTCATAAAGAGGGGGTGAGTTTTGCGCAAGTTGATGCCTGTAATCTTACTTTATTGCCTGATGGTCACCCTGCCTCTGATGGCAAAACCCATGCTGCTTGGTAGCCACAGCGTCTGGCCGCCTTACGTACAGAATGACGATAGTGGCCTCAGCTATGATATTGTCGCTGCAGCATTTGCGCGCAGTGGCGAAACATTTGCATTGCAGACCGCACCATTTAGCAGAGCCATGCGCCTGGCACACAATGGCAATATCGATATGATCCCCGCACTGTGGTTTACTCAGGCACGTGCAGAGCACTTTTTGTTTAGCCAGCCCTATCTGCACAATGAACTCATTTTCATCTCTCAGGCAACTCAGTCGGTCTCTTTTTCTGGACTCGCATCACTGGCTGGAAAAAACGTCTGTATGATCCGTGGGTTCGCTTATCAAAACCTGCTGAGCGGGCACCCCACAGTCAACGTAATCACCCAACTGCATTTAAGTGAATGCCTGCGACAGCTGGCACGAGGCCGGGTCGATGGCATGATCGCAGACAGGTTTGCAGCTGCGTACACTATCACCCATCATTTTCAGGCACAGACATTTACCCTGCATCCACAGGTCGTGGCCTCCTGGCCTCTGCACATCGGTATCATCAAAACCCATCCTCGCGCTCAGCAGCTTATTCAGCTATTTAATCAAGGGCTGGCTGAGATTATCGAGGACGGCACCTACAACCACTTACTCTCACACTATCCTATGATTAGCTCTGACCTGAGCACAATTCAGTCTCAGTAATCATTTGTACCCGTAACTTAGAGTGAAATATTGAAAGTGCTGACTATAATTTAATCACACTCTCTTGGTCCGTTAACTTAAAACTGATAGAGATTAGTCTGTTAGGCTGTTATCAGTGATATCACAGCGCCTTGAACTGCGCTCGTACCCATGCTGTATGAGCGCCCTGTAAAGGTGTCTGGGTATGAAATAATGCTTACAAACAAAGTTGACTGGCAGTACCAGAGAATAATCGAACTTTGGGTGATCTGTTATGCAGCTATTACTTCAACGCGCGTTTATTCCGGTCGTTTTGCTCCTGGGCCTACACACCAGTACCGCCCTGGCATCAACGTCGCTTACACAACTCAAATCAGCACTGGATCAGGGCCAGTTTGAACAAGCTTATGCATTGGCACAGTCGCAGTTCGAAGATGCGGCAGGCGACCCCGAATTTGACTTTTTATATGCCAGAGCCGCATTGGAGACCAACCGCTTTAATGAAGCCGTTTTTGCGCTTGAACGCGTCCTCGCTGCAAAGCCAAACCACCAGCCCAGTTTGTTCTTATTGGGCCTGACCTATAACAAGCAAAAGAACTACCCTCAGGCCGCCAGCACCCTCAATAATCTGCTAGCCACACCGCTCAGTGATGAGTTTCGTCAACGAGTAGAGCGCGCGCTTGACGCGATTGAAGAAAACCTGGCCAGTTTGAAACAACAACTTAAGCACAGGGTATCACTGGCGCTGGGCCATGACAGCAATGTAAACAGTGGCACCACAGACGATCGCATTGTTATTGGCGGCTTGCCTCTGTTTATCGACGAGACCAGTCGCGAAACATCCGATGGCTTTGCCCGTACCAGTTACCGCTTTGATGGTCGCTGGCAGCAAACTCAGCATCAGGCTTGGCGGGCAAATATTCAGTTGTCGAACCAGGTTCACCAGGACAGTGATGAGTTCGACAGAACGCAGCTCAGCGCCAACATCAGTTATATTCGGGATATAGACGCATTCCAGCTCCACCTGGGGACCCAGCTTGGCGTTATGTCTCTGGATTCAGGCACCTATCAACAAGATGCCGGCGTGTTTGGCGCGCTCCGTTACACCATCAGCTCGCACTGGTCCGCTACATTTAATATCAGTGCATTTAACCTCAATAACGTGCGTGACAGCGCACTGGACAGCCGGCTATATACATCCGGATTGGCACTCAGCAGAACCAGCCGCAACTGGCTAGTCCGCTTTACTGCAGGTTACACCTGGCAGCCTGCACAGGAGGCGTCGGGGGAGCACTATGCGCGCGATTACAGCCACTTTGGAGCTGCGCTGATTTATCGGCTGAACGACGCCCACCGACTCAGCGCCAGAGTACAATATCGAGATATAGCACACCGCGCTGCCCACCCCTTTTTCTTGCAGATACGTGACGAAACACTCCACATCGCCCAGTTAGGCTGGCTCTATCAGATATCACCCGCCTGGGGCGTGGAAGCAAAACTGGCTTATTACGACAAAGACAGCTCGCTGCAGCTGTACAGCTATGATCGCACTGAGTGGTCCTTAGGAGTACATTATGATTTCTAAATCCCGTACTGTTTGGCAGCTTTTCGGGCCACTCAGACAATCCGCACTTTCAGCTGTGTTACTGCCCTGTTTATTCGCAGGCCAGTCGAGCCTGGCCGCGCCGGCAGGCAAAACCCTGATGTCACGGGGACAAGTGGTTGCGACGGCTAGTGATAGTGAGGCCCAGCGCGCGTTAAAACGGCGCAGCCCAGTCTTTGATGTTGATGTAGTGAACACAGGTCAACAAAGTAATGCGCAGCTGCGCATGCAAGATGGTGCACTTATCGCGTTGAAAGAAAATACTCAACTCATTATCAGTGAATACTCAGGCTCTTCTGAACAGGATGGTTCAGTTGTTATGGAGTTGGTTACAGGTGGTTTGCGTACCATTACCGGTAAAATCAAAGGCAATAAAGACAATTACCAGCTAAAAACACCTGTGGGCAGTATCGGGATCCGTGGCACCCACTACGAGGTGGAATGGCAAGGTGATACGCTGTTATTAGCGGTCTGGGATGGCACCATTGAAGTCAGTGTCAATGACCAGCCACTGTTACTCGGCCAGGAAGGTAACTATTCGTTTGCCAGTGTTAGCCAAAGCGGCGAAGTGACAACTTTACTTGCCCCACCACAACAACTGTCGCGACTTACCCCCCAAAACCAGGCTTCCGGCAGCGATTCAGAGCCAGATACACAGGCTGATCAAGGCGACACATCATCCGAGTCCGGCGAAATAACCTCCGAATCGACATCTCTGGCCATCGCGCAAGCCCCCGTTGCAACAGCTCCCGCTTCTCAGGCAGCCTTTGAAACAGCTTTGCCAGATGTTGGCCGTGATATCTCAGACAACGACTTTATTAGCGAGGAGAGTCTCGACACCTTTGGAGTGGAGCCAATTGAAGACCTGATCGCAGAGCGCACTGGTACCGCGCTTTACACCGTCCTTGAGCGCGCAGAATTTAGCGCTTCTGCAGGGGCCGTGAGTGATATTCAGATGCAGATCAGTGTCGATTTTGATAACGGTACAGTCCCTCAGGGGGTGCTGTCATTCAACGACCCACAAGGTGAATGGTTTGCAGCCTTTAACGGCTTGATAGACGCCAATGGCATGACCCTGGGCGTGAATTTTGCCTCTCATGGACAGAACCTGGCAGAGGGGACCATAGAAACACTGTTTAGCGATGAGCTGAGCAAGTTACGTGGCAGCTTTAATTTGAATGAAATTGACGAGCCAGATGTAACCGCCTCGGGCTTGTTTACTTTGAGCCAACCTTAAGGGGGATGCGGGATGAAGCGCTCGCAATTACACCAACTGGGCTTACTGACGCTGATCTGTGGCGCGCTGATAACGGGTTGCTCAGGCGATGGTGACAACGCAACAACACCGAACAATGACAACATAGGTGTACCACCCACGCAGGACCAAAACACGGATCTGCCTGACACGCCGTCAGGACAAGCAACTCTGATCCCCTTTGACTATCAGCCCAAACTCGCCAGCCGCAACCTGGCCGCCCGACAGGTGGTGAATACAGAATTTGTAAACGGGACAGGTACCGTGCTGTTCCCCGATACACAGCGTACTTATCGGGGAAACATCACCGTGTCACTGGGATCCATTACCGATCCGGATGGGGTTAGCCGGGTCTTGCTGGGCTTTGAGAATGCCGAGCTGGCACAGGTGCTGTGCGATGGGAATTGCAGCGACCCCTTTGCCTTTACCGAAACCGGTATTAATCCAATGAATTTCGGACAGCAACCCGGAAGTGTGCAACTGCAAGTCTGGGTCGAAGACAACGGGGGCAATCTGAGTACAGTTGCCACCCAACAAATCACCTGGCTCCCACGCAGTGTCGTATTTAATAGTACACAGCGCAGCGACGGTACCGCTTCTCTCGATTGGCAGCCTCTGTCAAACTTTTTACGGTATAACGCCTACCTTGCCGAGTCGCCTATAGATGATGTACGAACCGTCACCACCTTACCAGGGGGTCAGCGGGCGATCGCCTTAACGGACTCAACTCATGTGTTTAACGGGCTCGACCCACAAAAGCACTATTACACCCGGATCTCAGCCATTGATGGCAGCGGTGAGAGTGCCTTCAGTGAGTCTCGCATGCTGGCGGCCTCGAACCTGGTCACACCGACAGCCATCTCGGACAGCTTTAGTGGTATCCAGTTTGAATCTGTCTCTGGTAATCTGCTGACCAATGACGACGCCAATGGCCTACCCCCGTTGACTTTGGTTACTACGCCAGTCAGAACACCACAAAATGGGACCCTGACGCTCTTTGCGGATGGTCGCTTTACCTATGTCCCCAGAGACACCTTCTTTGGCTCAGACAGTTTTCGCTATCGGATAGTCAACAGCCAGGGCGCGACCGCCGAAGCCGAGGTTTCCCTGCTAATTGAGCAAGTCAATCAGGATCCCATTGCCTTTGATAACCGCTATGCGCTTGAACAAAATAGCGAATTAACCATCAGTGGGGCCGGGCTTCTGGTCAATGATATTGATCTTGATGGCGATCCATTGACCGTCGACACAACCCCGGTAACCGACGTGCAGCACGGCATACTGACTCTCAGTTCAGACGGCAGCTTTAACTATCAGCCCGATACCGACTTTATTGGAACCGATAGCTTCGAATACCGGGTTGAAGATGGTAAGGGCGGCTCAAATACCGCCACCATCACCCTGAGCATTGAAGTTGAAGTCAGCAACTTTCCTCCTGTCGCCGTCAATGACAGTTACCAGACCAATGAAGATGAGCAGTTGTTTGTTGACATCCCGGGGGTACTGAGCAACGACAGTGACGCCGATGAAGACCCGCTTGCGCTTTCAATCATTGAGCAACCTAGCATGGGCACGTTAGAGCTCAGTGATACAGGCAGTTTCCGCTACACCCCTCAACAGAACAGTTATGGGCAGGATTATTTTGTTTATCAGGTGGACGACGGGGCAGCCAGTGTACAAGCCTTTGTTGTAATAGACGTTATAGAAGTGAATGATGCACCTCTGGCCAATGATGACAGTATAGAGGCCGCGCAGGGACAAGCTGTTAGCATCTTGGTGGCCGCCAATGATCAGGACATTGATGGCAGTTTGAATCCGACCAGTCTGGCCCTGGTCGAGGGGCCCAGCCATGGCACCGTAAACCTGAGTAATGACAATACGCACTTTATTTACCAAAGTGATGCGGATTATCGTGGCAGCGACAGCTTCACCTATCAAATAAAAGATGACAGGGGCGCCCTGTCCAATATCGCAAATGTGTTTATTGAAGTTACCGGAGACAATATCCCGCCGGTCGCGACCAATGACAGCGCAACAACACAGCAGAATGTGCCAGTCACCATTGATGTCCTGGCCAATGACAGTGACGTCGACGGTAGTCTGAATTACAACAGCTTAACCGTAGTGACGGCACCAACCAATGGCAGTGTCACGCTCGATCTCGTCGGTCTGGGTGGCTTTATCTATACGCCGCAAAGCAGCTTCTTTGGCGTCGATACTTTTTCCTATCAGGTGCAAGATACAGAAGGTGGTATTTCCAATACAGCGACAGTCAGCATCACCGTTGAACGGCTCAATCAGGCTCCCGTGGCTGACAACGACACGGCCACGCTGGAAATTGGTCAGTCCGTTGCCATTGCGGTCCTTGAGAACGATAGCGATAGCGACGGAACATTACAAACTGACAGCATAGAGATAGTAGAGCCCGCTGTGATGGGCTCCACAGAAGTAAACAGTGATGGTTCGATCAGCTATTTCCATACCGGCACTTCTGAAGGAGAAGACACTTTTACTTATCGCGTCAAAGACAACGACGGCGCCTTCTCCAATACCGCGACTGTGACAGTCACAATTACCGCTCCCGACACCACGCCGGTGGCCATTGATGACAGTGCTGAAACCGACAAAAATGTGGCCGTGAACATCGCCATTTTAAACAACGATCAGGCGAAAGGCCGAAGCCTGATCATCAGCAGTATCACTTTTGCAACGCCACCAAGTCATGGCAGCGTCTCGATTGACAGTGTGAGCGGTTCAGTCCAGTACACCCCGCAGTTTAATTTCGTTGGCGGCGATAGCTTTAGTTACACCGTGAACAACGACTTGGCCGAAACGTCGAATGTCGCGACGGTCACACTGACCGTAAACGACAAAAACTACGCGCCGACTGTGGAGCCTGGCTCAGCAGAAATCGACACAAATGTCAGCAATGGGACTGAGATAGTGCAGATCAGCGCTTCAGACCCCGATGGCGACACGCTGGCCTATGCGCTGTCCGGCACAAACTCAACCCTGTTTTCCGTTGACAGTAACGGCAAAGTGACCGTAGCAAATGCCGATCAGATTGCCAGCAATGGCGCGCAAACCTATACCCTGACCATCACGGTCTGTGATTCTGGCACCCCACCCTTGTGTGCTGAAAATGAGCTTAGTATTGTTGTTACACAAGCAACTCCGAGCTATGTGGCCAGTAAACGCAGTAACTTTGGTAACGACGGCAGCTTAATGGTGGCACTCAATGCCAGCCTGGAATTTCACAGCCCGGGGCAAACCGTCCTGCAAAGCGATGGCAAGCTGATAAGTGTAGGGGCCGTTGGCCATTTTAATGACGCCGCTGGTCGCAACATCCACCGGGCCTATGTGAGCAGGCAACTCAGTGATGGTCGCCCGGATAATGGGTTTGCCGAGGCAGGGAACTTCCAAAGTGGCTTTGGTATAGAGATTGAAAGCATTCCACAGGATGTCTGGGCTAAGGTCGCTGCTGTTGATACACAAGGGCGCATTTATGTAGCCGGGTACGTTAATTTCACCAGTTCACAGCAATTGCTGGTTTTCCGCCTGCTGGGCGATGGCTCTTTGGACACCAGCTATGCCAATGGCAATGGGTATATGACCTTGCCCTTGGGCAGCAACGTCTTTGTGACGCCCGTCGCCATGGCATTGGAAGACAATGAGACGGTGATCGTACTGAGCAATATCAGGGCCACAAGCAGCGCAACCACGGGCACTGTCACCCTGTCCAGGATCACAGCGCAGGGAGAAGTCTCCATTACTCAGGCGCTCGCAGACACCCCCACTAAAAATGCTCGGGGCATGGTCACTTTGCCTTCCGGTGACTACCTTGTGTACGGAGAGATCACTTCCAGCGAAACCGGTGAAGATATCATGTTGATGCGCCTCACACGAAGCTCGCTGGCTCCGGATAGTGGCTTCCAGAATAATGGCCTCTTGCAAATCAATATTACTCCGGTGCCGGATGGTGCCAACGGTAACCAATTCAATGACACAACGCGTCATGTGCAGATCAAAGACAGCAACACTCTCTTGGTTACTGGACTGACAACATTGGATGAGTCTGGGGAAGAGCGCTCGGCATACTTGCTGCAAATGACGATGGATGGTGTATTAGACACCGCATTTGCAGGCACAGGTAAGCGCACTTATATGCTCAGTGAACTGCCGACTGATTCAGCCAATGATATATCCGACTACTCTGCGACGGGTATCGGCATCGTCGCAGATAGTGATACCTACTATCTGGCTTTACAGCGTAGCTTTTTTGGCAGTGAGCAGGTCGTACAGATAATAAAAGTAGGTCTCAATGGCGATGTAGACACCAACTGGTTGCCGGGCAACAATGGCTTCAGTATTTATCATGGCTCGGGGCTCAAGGTATTCGGCTTGCTTGAAACGCAAGGCGGGCTGCTGCTCAGTGGTCAGAAGTTTAATTATCTTGGCAATAACTATCTGTCTGAGCATTGGCTGGGCGAAGTAACCACAACCGCTGAGTTTAACCAGAACTTTGGTTCATTTGGCCAACGCACAGTCAGTGTCGGCCGTCGAGATGAAACATTTACCGCTGGGCACACTTCCAGCTTTAGCGCATCGGCGGGGCATGTGCTGCTCAGTGGCCAGGCTAACAACTGGCAAAGCACTCCGCAGGCGGTGCCGTATGTACTGAAACTGGATGGCGTTGGCCAGCGGACCAGTGCTTTTGCTAACCTGGGTTTAGTCTCCACAGTCCCTGTAACAACGATGGGGACTATGTCCAGTGCCACTGTAGGGGCCATTACTGAAGACAGTACCGGTGCTGTTTTGCTGAGCGCCTCGGGCACGGTATCCGTGTCTGCAGGTGATGAGCAAGCCATGGCAACGATTAGCAAACTGAGTAATTTGGGAACTCTGGATACCAGCTTTGCCAACAGTGGCGTATTCAGTCTGACCGCCAGTGAGTACAAAGCAGAGGCCTCAGCTCTGGATTTAACACAGCTTACGGTGCTGCCCTCAGGGGATATTCTCGCTCTGGGGCAAGCGACAGCCAGCTGCTATACCCACAGTATGGCCTTCATCGTGTCCAGCTCAGGTACTTTGTCGAGTTTCTTCGAATACACGATTCCAGGTGAACCCAGTTGTAGCCCTAATGCACATAGAGTATCTATGATCCATACTGTAGGTACTAGTCTGGTTGGCATTGGTCAAAGTCAACCAGGCCCGGTTGCCCCTCAGTTACTACTGGCCAAAGCCAGTGCAACCGGCGTCCCGGATACCAGCTTTGGAACAGGTGGTTTGGCATTACTGGACATTGGGCTGAGTGCAGGCGACGACATCACCATTAAAGGGTCTATGGTTGATGCCAGTCAGGGCTTTATTGTCTTTGGCTACGCTGGCACCAATAACTTTGTCGTTCGGGTGACCAGTTCTGGTGCACTGGATACCAGCTTTGCAGACGGCGGTGTTTTGAAGTTTGCACAGCTCGAAGGCGAAGCCGTGCTGGTAAATCAGGCCTGGATTGAAAGCAATGGTAAGTTACTGCTATTTGCACAGGCAAGCAGCTCGAAATCCTTGTATGTCGGCCAGCTGTTGCTCAGCGAATCTCCCGGAAGCTGGGATAGTAGCTTTAATGACACCGGTGCACAGCTTTTCAGTAGTGCAGTGACAGGCAATTTGGTCACCGTACTAGAACAAAGCAGCAGTACTGAATTTGTCTTTGTGTTGCAGCAGTCAGCGCCAGCCAGAGTGAGTTTACAAGCCGGCCAGGTCGTTCAACAGTGATGGTAATCCGTATCCATCACCAAAGGGTTAGGTATGAAAATAAAGTTTTACGGTGTGCGGGGGTCAACCCCCACACCCGGTCCAACCACCGTGCACTATGGCGGCAATACGGTATGTGTAACCCTTGAGAGTGACGAAGGAAAGCGCTTGATTCTGGATGCGGGGACTGGACTTAGAATACTAGGCCAGGAACTGATGCATACCCGTCAGCCCTTCTATATATTACTGAGTCACAATCATTGGGATCATATTCAGGGCTTTCCCTTTTTCATTCCCGCCTACATCGCCAAACGCCAGATAACCATAGTGCCGGGCGTAACAGAAGAACACGCCCCTGATGCCATCCTAAAACAAATGCTGGGCAGCTATTTTCCTGTGCCACATACGACCTTAGCTGCAGATATTCGAGTGGAGCCGCAAACCCAGGATCAGTGGCAGTACGAAGACTTTGACATTCAACGCTGCGCCATGAACCACCCGGGTGGTGGCAGCGCTTATCGCATAAGTGCAGATGGTATAGACATTGTCTATGCCACAGACAATGAGCTTAACCCACCAGGTTTGCCTGTTACCTCGTTTCAGCAATGGGTGGACTTTGTCAAAGGGGCAGATTATCTGATCCATGATGGCCAGTTTATTCCGGATGATTATCCATTAAAACATGGCTGGGGACATTCACTTATTAAAGACGCTTTGCTGCTGGCAGATCAAGGAGCTGTGAAGCATCTGGTGCTGATAAGCCATGATCCGGATCGCAGCGATGCAGAACTTGACCAGATAGCCGCTGATATCAAAAGCCAAAACTGGTCATTTGCGACTATTTTGGCCAGAGAAGGGCTGACACTCCCATGAACCTCCCGCAACTATGGCGCAAATACTATCAACAGTGGGTGTGCGGTTGCTTCTTGGTTGTTCTGTTTATGGCTTTACAGCTGTTAACCCTGTCCCCCGCCTCTCCCTACGGCGATGCATTTAAACGACTCGAAGGCTTGGGCTATGACCTGCGCCTTAAATCAACACTTTCATTGCAATCACGCTCTTTTCTGCCCATTGTGATTGTCGATATCGATGAGCCCAGTCTGAAGCAAGTAGGCCGCTTTCCCTGGAGTCGCCATGTTATGGCACGTTTACAGTCTCAACTGGCAGATGCCGGCGTGGCGGTTATCGCCTACGATATCTTGTTTTCAGAGCCAGAACTCAACCCCGCACAGCAAGTGCTCAGTCACCTCACTGACACTTTACCGGCCGTGTCTCAGACACTACAAACGCTGGCACCCACCATAGATGCCGATAGCGCATTCTCTGCCCGCTTGCAGGATACAGATACCGTGCTGGGTCTGTTATTTGAGCATCAGCCGGATATCCGGGTCGGGACCTTGCCGGAAACGATTTTTTTCAGCACAGTGCCAGCCTCTTCATTACCAGTTCCGGCCTTTGCCGGACACGTTGCCAACGTGCCTGAACTGCAGCAGCAAAGCCCGGGAAGCGGCTTTATCAACAGTGCCCCGGACAGCGACGGCTTTATTCGCAATTCCATGTTACTGGCTAAACACCAGGGTCAGCTTTATCCGGCGCTGGCGCTGGAAGCGGCCCGACTCTACACCATGGCCGAACAAGTAGAAGTGGTCACCAAACCGTTTGGTGAGGGGCACAGTGTAGAGGGGATCCGCCTCGGAACCCAGCTGATCCCAACGGATGATTACGGCCGGGTTAATGTTCCCTACAGGGGCCCCGCTTTTAGCTTTCCCTATGTTTCTGCTGGCGACGTATTGAGCGGCAATATCGATACTCAGCTGTTTGATCAGGCGATTGTTTTTGTTGGTACATCGGCGGTTGGTCATGCCGACTTGCGAACCACGCCTGTCGGCGTCCAGTACCCGGGTGTGGAAGTGCACGCCAATGTACTCGAGGGACTGGTATTCCCCGAATTGCTACCCAGCCGACCAAACTGGATGGATGGGGCGGTTATAATGCTATTGCTGATCTCAGGGTTACTCTGTGTGATTATTTTGCCTCGGCTTGAAGTCCTGGGGATCGCGGTATTTACACTGTGTCTGAGTGGGTTATTTATCACATTCAGTGTCTATTTGTGGGTCAAATTACGGCTGGATTTGCCACAGGTTGCGGTGCTATCCATGTTGATCAGCCAGGCTATGATCCTGGGCAGCCTTGGCTTTGTTCGCGAGCATAAAGAGCGACTGCAAATAAAGTCGATTTTCGACCAATATGTACCGCCGGCCCATATCCAGGCAATGCTGGACAACCCGGATAGTGTATCCATGGAGGGTGAAAAACGTGATATTACAGTGTTGTTTGCAGATATTCGCTCTTTTACCACTATCTCTGAGTCATTGGATGCAGGACGACTCAAGTCCTACCTCAACCAATATTTCTCACCCATTACACGCATTATTTTTGAACACCAGGGCACCATAGACAAATACGTTGGGGACATGGTGATGGCGTTCTGGAACGCTCCCTTACCCGTTGAGCAACATCCGGAGCTGGCAGTACGGTGTGCCATGGCCATGCAGGATCAGGTGGATGCACTGCAAGAACCAATGCGCCAACAATCATTACCGCCTTTTAAAATTGGTATTGGGCTCAATACCGGAGACATGAACGTGGGCGACATGGGCTCAGAGTATCGCCGCGCTTATACCGTGCTGGGTGATGCCGTGAATCTGGGCTCACGTCTTGAAGGCCTGACAAAATACTATGGGGTCGGGATATTGATTAATGAAACCACACAGGCACAGTGCCCCGGGCTCGTTTGTCGCCCTATCGACAAGGTGAAAGTAAAAGGTAAAAACCAGGCCGTCACTGTGTATGAGCCCATATGTAGCAGTGATGCACTGACCCCGGCGCTGCGCAATGAATTAGAGTCACATCAACAAGCCTGGACGCTTTATTTATCACAACAATGGCAGCAGGCACTGGCAGCTTTTACTAAACTTAAAGAGCTGTCACCAGAGCGAAAAATCTATGCGCTAATGTACGAGCGCATCCTGACATTGCAGGCGCAACCGCCCGGTGAAGAGTGGGATGGCAGCTACACCCATACATCGAAATAGCAGGTAAGTTATGGAACAGCATATTCGAAACATTGCAAATAAGTTTGAGCAGGCAGGCTCACAGGTGGCGTTACAACACTTGCTTAAGCTGGCCATTGAACTGGCGTCAGAACACGACACCAACAGGCTACTTGAAAACATCCTGCTATCCGCCATGGAATTAAACGCCACAGACGGTGGCACGATATACTCAGTGTCTGAAGATATGCAGCTGCACTTTGCCACGCTCATCAATGGGCCCTTGGATCTTCATATGGGCGGCACATCAAATCAACCTATCCCGTTTGCACCAATCCCCATTTATCTCGAGAATGGTCAATGCAATGAAAGTGCTTTGGTAGCACTGGCAGCAGCAAAACGAGAGGTGATCCGGATTGATGATGTCTATCAATGCAGTGAGTACGACTTATCCGCGGCGCGAGCCATGGATGCAAAAACGGGTTACCACACACAGTCGGTGCTCACGATCCCATTACTCAATCACGAAAATGAACTCAATGGTGTGCTGCAGCTGATCAACCCGCATAGCAAAGGAGAAATTGTGCCTTTCTCAGCCCAGCAGACAGATATGATCTGCTCGATCGGTGCACTCGCAGCCGTTGCATTAACTAACCGGCAGCTGATTGATGGCATGGAAATGCTGTTTCAGGCCTTTACCCGCTTGATTGCAAAAGCCATTGATGAAAAGTCTCCCTATACCGGCGGGCATTGTCGACGAGTTCCGGAACTTACCATGATGATTGCAGAAGCTGTTCATGACGCAAAGTCGGGCCCAATGGCTGATTTTTCGATGACTGAAGCCGATCGAGCTGAGCTGTCATTGGCTGGGTGGCTGCATGACTGTGGCAAAATCGCCATCCCAGAATATGTTATGGATAAAGCCACAAAGCTAGAATCCGTTAATGATCGTATTGCACTCATTGATGCCAGGATAGAAATCGCAAAGCGTGATCTCGAACTGGATTACACCAAGCGTATTTTACGCTTTGAACGAGATGGTGATAAGGCACAGGTGTGTCACCTGAGCGCGGAACTGGACGAAAAACTGGCGCAATTGGAGCAAGATCGTCAATTTTTGCGCCACGCCAATATCGGCGGAGAGTTTATGCGCGAAGAGGATCAACAGCGTGTGAAACAAATTTCTGAGCAAACCACAGTCAGGATTGGCACCGACATACACCCCTTACTCAGCGAAAATGAGGTGTATAACCTCAGTATTGCACGCGGCACTTTGACTACAGAAGAAAGACAGATCATTAATCGTCATATGGACATCACGCTGGAAATGTTAGAAGCACTGCCCTTTCCTAAGCACTTGCGTCGTGTTCCGGAATTTGCCGGGGGTCATCATGAAAAAATGGATGGCACAGGCTACCCAAGGGGACTGACCCGTGAGCAAATGTCCGTTCCAGCTCGTATCATGGCGATTGCAGATATTTTTGAAGCGCTGACGGCAGCAGATCGCCCCTACAAAGATGCTAAAAAACTCAGTGAATGCTTGTTTATCATGGGGAAAATGAAGCTCGGAGATCATATAGACCCCGATTTATTCGATGTGTTTGTCAACTCTAAGGTGTATTTAAAGTACGCACAGCAATTCTTAAAGCCAGAACAAATCGATGAAGTGGTGCACGAAAAGATCCCTGGATATGAGAAAAAATAGGGCCGAAAAATAACTGCCAATAATGGTGTGCATTGACAATGTAGCTGTGACGACTTGTTATCTCTGCGGCCCTATATCTAGGGGTAACATATTTGTTGTTATTATTATTTAGTACGGAATACGATCATCCTGTTACAGCACGGGTATCCTGTGAATGGCATTGATGAATCTAACCAGCGATGCAGCAGCAGTAGGACCACTGCATCGCTGGAACTCAGTCCTTGATAATCATCGACCTTTCCTTGTGAACGTCTGGGACACATAACTGCGGGTGGCAGGTGCTCACCCTATGCTTCCAACACTATTCCTGTTGCTCTCCTTGTGTTGGTCCAGACCTGTTTATTATTATTGTTATTATGCCACCTGCTTGTTGCAAAATAAGCAACTAACGTACCCGAATCAACAACGAAATAATTCCGCAGTACATTCTGAGCTAACACCAGACATTCCTTTCTCGCTCCTTCGGGGCCTGGTACCTACTCCTTCCTTTCCTTGCAAGCAGTATTGTCCGTCAATCACTTACCTCCCTTGGTTGTGCTGGCAAACTGCGCCAGATTACAGACTAAGTTACAACCATTCATCAATCCTTGTCCGGTTGTTGTTAACTCGGTTAAAACTATAAAAATTTATCTCAAGTTTCGAAACAACTGTTACATCTCTTTTTTATAACCAATTAAATAAGCTTTTTATTCAATAGGTTAAGAAGTGAATCTTTTTAATCTTTTTTACCGTTACCATCGGAGTAGATCGGCACCTCACACACAGGGGTATAGCATGTCTTGACGGGACCCACGCCGTTATTAGACAAGGCAACAGGAGAGGCGAACGTAATGGCTAAAGTAAACACTATAAGGCTAAAATTTATGACTTTTTTCACACTGATGGTCCTTCTATTATTTTATTAGTAGGGCTTGAAAGATGAAAAATAGACAAGCGTGTCACCCACCCCGGTCCTTTTTCAGGTATTATCTTAGTGGTTTGTTGAGGTTGTAGCAATAGAAGTGTTGTTAATCTGAACAGATAAGCCAAGCGCCTTGTTGCCCTTAGGATCGGCAGATATTGTTGGAAATAGGGTAAACAGGCGGTGCTCAGACTGGCTGTATTCAGCAGTTCGCCAGTTAAGCTTATGAAGGTAGGTTTTTCTGGAGTCGAAGGTTGTCCACACGACATTGTCACCACGAACATACCAGCGACAGATATATCTGAAATCAATCTTGTGCTGCAATGGCTTGCCCGGACTTGTCAAATCTGAGAAGTAATAGAGCTCCTCTTTAACCGGGAGTGCAGCAATAAAGCCAGACCCGGCAGGGCGTATCGAGCGATAACCGGGCAACAATAGGCGGCTGATCTTCGACTGAATGTTATAACTCTGAGTTTCCCATTCACCAACAACATTGACGCCGTAATAGATATCTTTGCCATCGGCACTGAATGCAGCATCACTGCTCGTTTCCATTGAAGACGTAATATAGTCAATGCGCTGCTGGTCAAATGAATAATATGCCAATTGGGGACCTTCCTTAAACAGGATGCCGCCACCTTGGTATGACACATCAAACAACCAGAGCTCTTCCGACGTCGTGTGATAAGGCGTCATTTCCTGTGTTTCCAGTGTCAGACGCCCCAGCGTATAGACACCATCATGTAGCGTAACGGCCCATTTGTGTTGTTCAGACCGCTCATCATATGCCATTGCTATCACCTGAGGGGCGGCGTCTATGATCTGCTCAATTTTTGGTTCAGAAGCCAGCCCGTGCTCAATATAGAGTCGGTTGGCGCGACTTTGTTCTTTTTGCGCTACAACAATATCAATACCATTGTGAGTATCGAAGCTACGCAGCAACATATCGCTGTCATCGATCAACAAAAATTGACTACCTGTGCCTATATCCACCTGATGTAATCCGCCGGTACCTATACCCAGCACCAGTAAGGTAGTCATGTCCTTCCACTCAACACTCCTAAGCCTGTGCTTTTCGCTATATACCAGGGTTTCTTCCTTAGTTTCCAGATCAAATACCATAATATGGTGCCGACCCTTACCCTCTCTCACCAACGCCAGTTTCTTTTTGTCCGGAGATATACTCACATCATGCAAAACCTCACTGGCATCACTAGAGGCCAGTATTCGCGTATGCTCAAGAGTACGTAGATCCAGCGCATAGAGCGCCACCTCAGTATCCCCTTTAAGCATCATAGGCAACAATACTTCAGATGAGTGCCTCCCTACAGAAGGCCCGGTTACGGAGGTAATGCCATCGATCAGCGTAATTTTCCCATATTCTGGCTCGGCCAGCGTCATAGGCAATAACTCAACTGACATCTGTCCGTCCACTATCTCGGAGTAGATCAGAACCTTATCATTTTGAGCAAACAGAACAGAAATTGCATTGGTGGCGTTATGGGTTAACTGTCGTATTTTGCTCGTATGCCTGTCTAAAAGGTACACTTGCCGGTCTTCCTCAGCCGAAGAGCGGCCGGTAAAAGCCACATAGCGGCCATCCCTCGAGACGGAAACCTCAAGCTTTTCACCACTGAACGCTGTAAGCTGATTTAACTCCGATACCTCAATCACCTGGCTGGCTTTGATATACTCTACTACCGTGTCATACTTGACCCAACCAATCACCATAGCCATGAATATAACAAGCAAAATCAATACATTAAATCGTTTACTGTATTGATTGGGATCAGCTTCTGGCCGAGTAGGTTTCACCTTTTCGGGCGTTAAGTTGGGGTTAGGAGAATAACTTGAAGTGACAGCAGGTTGTTCGTTTGGGGGGGGAGCAAGGTCCTGCTCATCCGCAGTCGCTGCCTTTGTCTCATACGTATCTGTGGGAGCCACCTCACAGATCAGTTTGTAACCGCGCTTGGAAACCGACTTTACATAACGCGCGTTGGCAATATCCGTATCACCCAGTATCAGCCTGAGCTTTTTAACAGCACTGCGAACTGCAGTGTCAGATACCACACGATCAGACCACACTTCCTGATGGAGTTCTTCAATACTGACATACCTGTCTCTATTTTCGTACAGATATAACAGCAAAGTCATCACCTTGGGCTCAATGGCAACCTCGTCGGCATCGCAATACAAAACCTGATCGTCCAAGTCCAGAACGAACGAGCCAAGTTTAGTCAGTTTAATATCCGTTAACGAAGACATGTCACCCAATTAAAATGGTCAAATTTCATGAAATTGATAGACGACGAGACAACTAATCGGTGCAAGGACAACGTAACAGTTGCCAGTAAGCCAGCATCAGTGCAGCATTATTCAATAATAAGAGTATATTACAGTTTCAAATCGTCACAATTGACAAGATTAGCAGGGAAGAGAAACCAAGTTCAACTAAAACCTGCCAAACACATTTCAGTGAACGTTAAAACTTGTTGAAAGTGTGTCTAATTATTTCAAAATATACAATTCTATAGGAAAAAACCAACTTACACGCATAAATAATTCAACGTTCAACATTCTTTTCCCCTGTTTGTATTAACCTCTAATCAGTCAATTTCCCAACCCCAAGCTTCTCAGGAAAGTCAGTTAAAAGGCAATACGGTGAGGTAAACCCAACTGCGCAATAAATATCACTATATACTCTGTGCGAAACACAGTGTGATGATCAACCACAAATATTCGCATAAATATATATTGCATCACTGCGGGCAAAGCTCAGTGCAACCTTGCCAGATGAGATAAACGCAGCAGAGGTGGGAGCCTGTCCATTCTGTACATCAATCTGAGATAGAAACTGCCATTGATCACCCTTTACCCGGGAAAAGGTATAAACCTGACTGGAGGACTCCGACAAAGCCAGCATACATTGCCCTGTGGGATCAAAATCCAGACGAGAAATGGCAGCCAGTGACAGGCCTTCAGGCCCTCTTAGTTCAACAGAGTGTTTATAATGACCCTGTGGATCAGGGCTATAAACCAATACCCCGTGTTTTTGTGCCACCAGCAACTCCTCGCTCTGTGGCACAAACGCCACGAACATAGGCGCTGTCAGCGCCACTTGATGGGCTAACGGCAATGTTTGTTGCAACACCAGCGACTGTGTATCAGAGCCATCAAAGATAGCCACCTGATTAGCCTGCATACCCGCAACCGCCACTTTGCGACCACTGCCGGAAAGCGCGACAGAAACGGCTCCGCCCAGTGCGCCCACCTGCTCAGCCCGAACGGTGTGACTGATCCGTAACAGCCCCTGTGAACTCAGCCGCACTAAAGCCTGCGACACATTAGCAGCAACGTAACTGATCCCATCGGTACCACCTGCAATCGCATATGGACCCAACAGAGCCAGCCGGTCTTCAGCGGCTGTGATTGGCTCGCCCTGTCTGAATACCCGTTTCGCATCTATCCGATCGGATAAATAAGAAAGCAAAACCAGTTTATCATCATGCTGCAGGCGGAACTGCGCGACGGCACCGCTGTAGAAGCTGACCACCTGAATGTCCCGATTCATACCGGTAAACGTCATATCCGACGCCCCCACCAACATTCCCTCAGCCTCGCTGCCTGAGATTATGTCCAGCATAGTCAGTGATCCGTCATCAGCCACACGATACGCAGCCAGAGCATCATCATCCGCACTGACCGCATATAGCACTTTTCGGGACTCATCGAATAGCAGGCGTCGTACATTATCCAGCCCGTCGATGCCATTTTGGTTGTCTACATAGCGATGTACCAAAGCAGTACCGGGCGAGCGCTCTTTGACTGCGGCGCACCCGGCTAACGCACAGCTCAAACCAGCGAACATAAAGAAGTGGTGCAGCCAGAGCCTTACTGCGACAGAGTTAAATATCATCGTCCCTCCTGCGGACAATTGGTTATTCCGTTACTTTGCGATAGCACCATTGAAGACCTGCCCACATACATGATTGCGAATCGAATCACCCGGCATTAAACCCCGACAATCAGCATTTTTCCCTGAGCCATACCCTCGCGCTCACAGCTCAAGTCCAGGCGACTATCGAGTGGGTACTGATACAAACGCTCCAGCTTGGGGTGACGCTGGTACAAAAATGTGCAACTTCGGACAAACAGGCTCATTTTGCTCTGTTTATCCAAAAATGCATAGGCCGTTTTAGACAATGCCTCTTTACAGGCCGTCATGATTTCCGGATTTACCTGATTTAAATGAATGGCATTGTGTGCCTCTGCTTCGGGGATCACTTGCAAACTACTGGCTAATACACAGGCTGCGTACACATCCAGCACCCCAATTACCCTGGGTTTCTGGCTGCCACGCTCTGCATACACCACCATCACACAGGGGACTTTGCTTTCATCCAACTGTTGCGCCTTGATGGGTTTTAAAATCAAAGAGTCGCTGATATTTTTCTGCATCAGGCGCTCCAGCATATCGGTTTTTGGTAATGCCAGCTCTTCTCGAAGTGGCACTGCCTCATCCTCAGCAATCACTTCATTGGCCTCTAGTTCCAGCACCAGTGGCATAATCGCACTACGCAGCGCGTCGTCACTAAAGGGTTTGGACAGAAAAAACGCACAGCCCAAAGAGTTCGCGTATTCTATCTGTGCTGTGTCATCAACGGTAGAAATCATCGCTACCGGCAGCTCTGGGTGACTAACGCGCAGAGTTTCAAGCAACTCGATGCCTGTTTTGTCCGGCATATGCCAGTCAGTCAGGATGATCTGCGGTTGCCAGCTATCAATCTGTTCCAGTGCATCATCCACACGACTGGCACAGCGCAAAAACAGCTTTCGGTATTCAAACTGTTGTAGAGCACGCCGGATGATTTCACAGGTCGCATGGCTATCGTCAACGATCAGAACTTTCACTCTTTACCCTAACGCAATTATTCTTGTTAAGTATAGGCAGAATTTTCAACGAAAACTAAACTTATCTTATTGATAAACAAAAGCGGCGTATCACAGCTTATGGTTCCTCTCGAAGTTTACCAATACGTAGCGCTGAATGTCGGGCTGCTGATCCTGGCAGCCTGGTTCTATATTTTATTATTGATTTTAAGAGAGTTTCGTCAGTTTGCCGGGACTTTTTTAAACCACAAACAAGCCGCACCAGACAACGACGAACTGCTTGCACAGTGCCGCGAATCGGTGACCCGGGCCAGTCAGTTTACACAGCAGCACAGTAAAACCATTGCGGAACTTTTGCAGGTACAAATGACACTCGAAAATCAGCTCTCCCAGATCCGAGCATCAACTGCGGATCACATCACCAAAGAAGAACAGGGCTCAATCAATGAACTGAATAAAAAGCTCATCCGCTCTCATAAGTTAATTAAGCGGCTGAAAGGCGAGCTGGATAGCAGCGGTAAAAAACTGCGCCATGTCAGCTCAAAACTGGAGCACCAATTCCAGTCTGCCGACACACTGCGCCAGGCAAATACGCAGTTACAGGAAGAGCTGGAACAGCTAAAACAAAACAAAGCCGGCTCCTCCGCTAACGTTATGAGCGACCAGCAAACCCAAACTTTGCTTAATCAGTACAAACGGCAAATCGAGGAACAAAATCAACTGATAGATCAACTCTCTGTAGAACATGAGGGTGACGGCAGCAGCGCAGAAGTCGTGGCCCTCAAAGCGGAGCTGGAACAGACCCGACAAAAACTAGCCCACCTGAGCAAAGAGAAAAACTTTGTTGAGAGCCGCTACCTTGAAGCCATCAAGCAAAATAAGCCGTAATAAACCCGGCGCATACCGGGTCGGGTTATCTATACTGGATAGGCATATACCGGTATTACCTCAGCGCACTCAATCTGGGGGAGCACAAGTGATTAGATTACCTGGCCTGCAGCGCGTAGCGGCTTTATTTTTAGTGTTATGTACTTATCTGATGCCTGCTCATAGCTATGCAGCGGTTGCAGTAACTGAGATAAACGCACATCAGAGGCAACAACCACCGACTGGCGGCGCGTTTTTCGATCTCGGCGAATTGATTTTTCAGACCATAGGCGACAACGAGCAAATTCCTCAGGGGGTAGTCACCGCACTGGCGCAGGACCGGGACGGGTTTATCTGGATCGGCACCCAGTTTGGGCTACTGCGCTTTGATGGTTATCGCTTTGTGTCATTTCTGCATAACCCGAAGGATGATACCAGCCTGTCCGGCAGCTTTATCAGGTCACTATGGGTGGCAGCGGATGGCCGTATCTGGATAGGCACTTTTGCTGACGGAATATCCGTCTACAACCCTGCAACAGCGCGCTTTAAACGTTTTGAACATAACCCCTCTGATAACAACAGCCTATACAATAATACAGTACGTGCGTTAACCGGGGATAACCTGGGTAACATTTACGCCGCAACGGATAGCGGCCTGAATCACATCGAGACCACAACAGGTCGGGTCTCACGGCTCAAAATTACCGGCTGCGACCAGCCACTTGTACAACCACGCCTGCGCTCACTGTTACTCAGGGGTGCAAACACACTGTGGGTGGGCAGTAAAACGGGCCTCTGCCGCGTCACCTTACCAAACGGACACGCCTCCGGGGAGGCCGATTGGCAACAACCACTGAGTGGTGAAACCCTGGCAGCATTTAATCAGCAAAATGTGTTTCGCCTGTTTCAGGACGCCAATCACGCTATCTGGGTTGGTACCACAGATCATGGGGCTGCTTTTTTCATGCCGGGTTCTGATCAGGTGACCCGTATCCACCATCGCCCTGGCGATCCAACCAGCCTCAGCCATCACTGGGTGAATGGCATTATACAGCCAGATCCCGATCATATCTGGCTCAGCACCTCCGGAGGCGGGATCACTGTGGTAAATGCCAACAGCGGTGCGGTGATCCGACATATTCGCCATGATCCGCTTAACCCCTATAGTATCAACCTCGACTCTATGGGTGCCCTGCTTGTTGATGCCTCCGGGTTGATCTGGGCGGGCACCTGGGGCAACGGGCTGAATCGCCACAACCCGCACAACGGTGCGTTCAGAACGTTTGTCCGGCGATTGTCCTACCCCCACTCGCTCAGTCATGAAGATGTTCGCAGCATCACGGAGCTGGACAATGGCCAGATCTGGGTTGGTAATGCGCAAACAGGGATCGACATCATAGATCCCAGCATAGGTGTGATAGCCGGTCACCGGCCTGATCCTGGCGATCCAGGCAAGCTCGCCGACGGCTATGTCCGGGTGATCCGGCAAACCTTTGATGGCAGCATCTGGACCGGCTCGGCCAATACCGGATTGCACCACTTCAATCCTCAGAGTCAGCAGTTCACACGTTACAGCAAAGCCGATGGTCTGCCCGGTTATCAGGTTGTGATGTTACAGGAAACCGCCAATGGACAGCTATGGGTTGGCACCGATGAAGGGTTAGCGCTGATGGACATTCAAACCCGTCAGCTACAGCCACTGAACGCCTTTAAAAATCATACCCTGCTATCAGGCAAGCCCGTCCTGACCATGGCCTATATGACACCGGACCTTCTGTGGGTCGGCACCCGCATTGGTTTATTTGTGCTTGATCTGACGGGGAAAACCGTGACCGAGATCAGTACTCAGGCACTGACCACTGACACACTGTCAGACAATTACATCAAAAGCTTACTGATTGATAACCAGGGCCGCCTGCTGGTCGCCACCCCGCATGGGCTCGACAGGCTGGTTCATTTCGATGGCCATCACGCACAGTTCGAGTCACTTGATCAACTGGCGGGCAGACCCACTGGTACCGCGGGGAACCTGATGGAAGATGCGCAGGGACGGATCTGGAATGGCTATGGCTGGCTGGACCCGTCAGCGCAAAGCTTTGAAGATCTCGGCGTTGCTGATGACTGGGACACGGGGACCATGTGGACGGGTTCCTATACTAAACTACGTGATGGCACCCTGGTGTTTGGTGGCACAAAAGGGATCCTGTTGCTGCGCCCTGAACGCTGGACGCATTGGACCTATCACCCGCCACTGGTGATAAGCGAACTAGCTGTCAATAATCAGCCCGTCACAGTACCCAAACAACTGGTGCTGCCTCCGAGCACCCGCAGCTTTTCGGTCGAATTTGCCGCACTGGACTTTACTGCCCCACACAGCAATCGTTACGCCTATCAGCTGGCCGGTTATGACGAGCAGTGGATCCCGGTCGATGCCAGTAAACGCCATATTACCTACACCCGATTGCCGCCCGGTCATTATCAACTCAAGATCAAAGGCAGCAATCGCAAGGGACAATGGAGCCAGCACCAGTTAAACCTGGCAGTGATCCAGTTACCGGCCTGGTATGAGACCTGGTGGTTTCGCCTGGGGCTAGTACTGCTGGTCACCACTTTGTTATATCTGGCGTATTTATGGCGAATTAAAGAACTCAAACAGCAACAAGTCGCGCTCGACAACCTCGTGCAATCGCGCACCGCCAATATCTCGATGCTGGGCACCATAGGCAAAGACATCACCTCCACGTTAGATCTGTCATCGGTCCTGGAGCGTGTCTACAAGCACGTCAATGAGTTAATGGGCGCAGATGTCTTTGTGGTTGGGATATTGGATACCGAAAAGCAGCGTATCTCCTGTCGACTGGCGATTGAAAAAGGGCAAAAACTCCCGGAGTTTGAGTATGCTTTGTCCGACACTCAGCGCCCTGCCGTCTGGTGTGTCACCCACCAAAAAGAGCTCAGGGTCAATCAAATCAGCGAGCTGACGCACTATGTCGGCCACATTGCACCGCCGGTCAGCGGTGCCGAAAGTGAGTCGCTGGTCTATCTGCCATTGATTATTGATACCCGGATAATAGGCTGCTTAACAGTGCAAAGTTTTCAGCCGCATGCCTTCAGCGACAACGACGTACAGATGTTACGCACCATAGCCAACTACACAGCCATCGCACTGGCCAACGCCGACTCCGTTGCCCAGCTGGAAAGCACCTTTAAGCAACTACAAACCGCCCATGAAGATCTCAAAGTAACTCAACAACAGTTAGTCCAGCAGGAGAAAATGGCGGGACTCGGCCGGCTGGTCTCTGGCGTTGCTCATGAGATTAACACGCCGCTGGGCATTGGCATTACCGCAGGTTCTTATGCCAGCAAGGCGCTCTCGGAATGCGAGCAAAAGCTGGCCACCGGTAAACTGACCAAAGACAACCTTGAGCAGTTTATGGCTTTGCTGAAAGAAAGTCTGCAACTGCTTGAGTCCAACTTGAATCGTGCGGCTCAGTTAGTAAAGAACTTCAAACAGGTGGCAGTCGACCAGTCCATTGAAGAACTAAGTACCATTAACCTGCCAGACTACCTGAACGACGTACTCACCAGTTTGCACCCTAAGTGGAAGCATACTCAGGTCTCAGTGCAAACCGACTTTCCCGGTGAAGCCAGGATGTCGACCTACCCGGGCGCGATTGCTCAGATCCTGACAAATCTGGTGGATAATGCCATTAAACATGGCTTTGATGAGGGCAGCCAACCCGGTACGGTCACGATTTCGCTCAGTACCAGTGACGAACATATCACCTGGAGTGTGTCTGATGATGGCGCAGGCATGAGTGAAGACACCCTCAGCAAAGTCTTCGAGCCTTTTTATACCACCCGGCGCAGCAACGGTGGCACTGGACTTGGGATGCACATAGTCTTTAATATAATCACTCAAAAGCTCAAAGGCACCATAGAGTGCCACAGTGAGGCAGGTCAAGGATGTCGCTACACCATAGTGCTCCCACACACCCTTGAAAGAGCCGAATGACACCGTTTAAACCAGCTTGACCACAAAAACGGCACGTTAAAAAGTAACAACCTACTTATCCGGATAAAAGGACTCAACAATGAATACCAAATTGATATTAGCACTTTCGCTGTTACTGCCACTTGCACCATCGGCAATGGCAGCAAAGGGAGTAGGCATGATTGAACGTATCTACCCCACCGAGACAAGAGTTAACTTTCGACTGAAAGGAGATGAATGCAAGAGAGACGCAAACAATGGTAACACCTACTGGTACTACGAACTGTCTGATGGTGCCGCTGACATTAATACTGCCATGCTGCTGTCAGCTGCTGCAACCGGGACAATAATCAAGATTGGCTATTCTTCCTGCGAGCCAGACAAAAGTCAGAAGATCCATTATTTGTATCAAGACTATTAACCTTACCGGGCCTGGCATCATTACAGCTTGTTTGGCCCTCCTTTAAGCAGTTCAGACTCCGAACAAACGCCCCAAAAAACTACTTGTAAGTATCTATTTAAATTAAATTTTTCTTACAAAACACAAAACCACTCACACTTCAAAAAACACAATAATAAAAATATTGCAACATTAAGAATATTTTATTTCATTTCTGGGTAATTATTGTTTCACTTTGGTTCTATTCAGGGTACATTCTCCCGCAAAAAAACAGCAAAGATCATCAACCTCAGCGAAATAAAGCCGTTCAGTCATGATCGTGGTCCGCTTAGGTTGTTACATTCATAAACAAGTTAGGTAGACACCATGAGCACGGAGCGAACGATGAGTACACAGCCAGCCAGATCACTCAGGCTGGCCGCATTTTTTGATATTCTACCCCTGTCTATTGCCGTGATCCCCTGGGGCATTTTATGTGGCTCACTGGCAATACAAGTGGGGCTGAGTCCTTTACAATCCCAATTAATGTCACTGCTGGTGTTTGCCGGTGCGGCACAACTTTCCTCTCTGACCATAGTCGGTGCCAGCGGTGGGGTCGCCACTATTTTGGGCAGTACAGCAGTGATCAGTTCGCGCCACCTGCTGTATTCCGCCACCTTTCGTAACAGCGCCATTGCGCTACCACTGCATCATAAGATGCTTATGGCCTTTTTACTCACCGATGAAATGTTTGCGGTCACGGAAAACAAACGCAAAGAGCTGGGGCGCTTTCCACTGGATTACGCGCTGATTTCAGGGGCCACTTTCTATGTTATCTGGAATTTGTCTACGCTGGCGGGCATTGTGGCCGGCACCAGTATTCCCAACCTCGAAAGTCTGGGACTGGAATTTGCCATTGCCGCAACCTTTATCGCCATGATAGTTCCCAACATCAAATCATCCACGGTGTTAGTCGCAGTCCTGGTATCGACGTTTTGCGCGGTGCTATTTCACAAACTCGAAGTACCCAATGACCTGCTGCTCTCAGCACTGATCGGTATGGTTGTGGGATATAGCCTGGACAAAGAAGCACTGTAGGAGCGCAACAATGAGTTATGACCTGATCCTGTTAATGGCTTTAATCACCTTTTTCATGCGTTACGCCTTTTTTATGGAAAAGCTGCCCATCAAGCTCGACCTGCGAGTGCAACGCTTTTTGAGTTTTACAGCGCCCTGCATTTTAACCGCTATGGCAGCACCCATTGTATTTGGCGAGGTAGCCTTGTCGAGCGAGGACATCACCAACCCCTTTTTACTGGCCGGTATTATCGCTGTCGTGTTAAGCCTGCTGGTAAAAAATACCTTATTCGTTGTACTGGCCAGTATGGGGGTGTTCTTTTCTCTAAAAACCATGCTCTGACAACAACTTATTGAAGCAACTTTAAAACACAGCATTAAGCTAAAGGAGATAGTATGTTTTTTAAAAGAAGCAAAAAGTTCAGCATAAAAGTGAACAACTCACAGGTGCAAGGAAAGGAAAGTAAGACCATCCTGGATACCACCTTGCGCTCCAATGAAATCAATTTCAAATACAGCTGCGGCTCGGGCGAATGTGGCCAGTGTCGCTATCACCTGGTATCAGGTGAAGTTGAAAGCAATCCCAATGCCGGTGGCTATCTGGCATGCCAAAGCTACCCAAAATCAGACATTGAAATTATTCAGTAGAGTGAACTAAGACAATGAAACTAAATAAAGAGCAGAGTGCGTTAATCAGAGAATCATACAACCGTACTCTTATCCCAAAAGCGGTCGCCACCTGGCTTACCGGCAAACCATGTGCCGGGCAGAAACCACTATTTAAACTACACTGGACACTGTACGTTGCGTTTGTGCTGGCTGTTTTCTTTCTTTCCTATATCGGTGGCTTTTACAATCAGGTTGCCGATCAGAGCATTGGCATCATGGTGCTTGGCTGGTCTGGTGTTATCTACCCGCAGAATGGCGGCGGTTATTCTCCACCAGAGCATTCACGAGAGACTCAGTGGTAACGGCCTGTTTGATAAGTTATTAGGCGACTTTGTGACGCTGCTCATGCTGACTCAGGATTATGAAACCTATAAGGTCGACCACAGTAAGATCCATCATGGTCCGCAGACCTTTGCGACAAAGTATGACCCTATCGTGCAGTTTTTCTCAGTATTTGGTATAGATTTAGGTGCGAAAAAGCAGAACCTGTATCTGAATTTCTTTATCAGTATTTTCTCGCCAATTTTCCACCTGTCGTTATTTATTACTCGCCTGGGCTACAATATCAGCGCTGAGCGCAGCATCCGAAGCCTGCTGTCTATCGCCTACATTGCCGCCTTGCTGGCCGTACCTTATTATCTGACCGGTGGCTTTAGCGCCCTGTTCTTCGCCTTTATCGTGCCTGTGGTGTTCTTATATCAGATCAGTGCTTTCATAGAGATTTGCAGCGAGCACGCCTGGTTTGAAAATAACATTAAGAGCACTGAAGACCTGCTGGAAGACCCTTACTTCTACAGCGATATTTCGTGGGGACGCTTTTGTGGTTCAAAATATCCGGAAAAAGGCTTCATCAGCAAACTGAAATGGTATTTTGCGCAGCTGTTTTACCATCTGCCTGTGCGCCTGTTCATTCTGGTGGGTGACTTACCTCAGCACGATTACCATCACCGCAAGCCACTGTGTTTTGACTGGGTAAATGCGCGATATAATCGCGAAAAAGCGCTGTATAACCTCGCTGAGGGTGAGCCTGAATAAATAGATATCTGGGGGATCCATAACGCCATTGAGCACGTGTTCGGAGTTGTGTCAGAAAAAGACCCTAATTACATTTCCGACTTCAATAGCTATTCAAAAGAAGCTCGGGGATCTTAACCTCTGGCTATCCGGAACCAGTGCAGCGGCTCTCTTCACCACGGCACTGGTTCCGTTTTAAACCATCTCACATTGCGGCAATATCATCCCGGGCTTTACGGGTATCGCGATGACAACTGCGGATATGTGCTCCAACTATCGTCAGTTTCTTTTCCAACCCGGGTACTGTCAGCCAGTCGGCAAAAGTGCGCTTGAGCAGGGCATGGTCTTGTTCTGAGCACCCCGTGATAAAGTTATACGGGAACCACTGTAGCTGGTCATCGGGGATCCGCGCCTGGATCTGTGCCTTGTGCTGTTGCATATACCGGGCAGCAACTGGCCTCAGTGCACTCTGAAATGCCGGAAACTGAAAGCGATAATCGATCACAAAACTACGTGTGGCCTCACTGAGCAAAAAGTCATAAAACAGTGATACTTGCTGTGCATTGGCTACATATCCCAGCGAATCCAGCAGATCTTCCTGAACCAGTCGACTATCCGTTTTGAACAGCTTTAATAAGGCCTGATATTCGTCGTTGGTGCTATTTCTGGCCAGTACCCGCAGCACACTGGCGCGATGCCGGAGCTGAGCAAGCGGTTTGCTGGCGACATATTCACGGGCAAATCGGATCGCCTCGGGTGCGGCAAGATACATCCCATAGAGTTCAAGCCAGCTGCCACCTGTCCTTAGCGTGATCAGCTTCTGCCACGGACGCTGTACAGGCAAACGCTGCGCCAGAAAACCCGCAAACTGAGGCTGCAAATGCGCGGGGATCTGTGCCACAAACGCATCTTTGAGTATATCCAGCGCTTTACCGGCCTCCAGACTGTCGGCCGGCTGAGTGCGCAACAGCTCGGTCAGCCCCTGAATATATCGGGTATAGCCCAGCTGACCCATTTTGGTCAGCGCTTCCTGGTTGTCCATATCAGCGAGTCTGTCAGCCATTGTGCGCCGCTCTATGGGAAAACGGGGGTTGGCGGAGCGGTCGATATAACGAAAGTATCCCACGCCTGCCGGGTCGATCAGCACGGCATCTTGGACGCCCACCTGTGGCAATAGCTGCGACGCTTCAAACAAGATAAGTCGCTGGGTCCTGACTTTATGGCCATCCCAGATCTTAAGCTGCAAGGGGATCGCCCAGCGTCTGTCTGCATCGTCATGAAAGCTTTGCTGTGACAGTACTAACTTGTCATTTTGTTTGCTTAGCGTGATCAGCGGATAGCCCGGCTGAGTCAGAAAAGAGTTGACTATCTCATCCACTCGCAGCGCTTTGGGAAACAACCCGGTAAAATCGGCCGTCGTCGCATGACCGCCCTGATGCGCATCGATATACTGGCGCATCACCTGTTTAAGCATGGCGTCACCTACATGCGCTTCCAGCATGTGCAGCAGCGCCCGGCCTTTGGTGTAATACAGCCCACCGATGCCTTCATTATCTGCCCGGTCCCTGATAATTCGTTTCAGAGCCGGGGCACTGTGATTATCACCGTCAAATGCGCTGATCTGAGGTGTATAGGTACAGGTATCGTTGTCCGGGTAATAATGCGTCACCACTTTCGCAGCAAAGAACTCACTAAACGATTCATTCAACCAGTAATCGTCGTACCATTGCATCGTGACATTATGGCCAAACCAGGTATGTGCCACTTCATGGGCAATCAACTTACGAAAACGACATAACGCCTCTGAGCTGGCATCTGTGCCGGGCAGCTGATTGGTATTCAGCGCGATCAGGCTGACATTTTCCATCCCTGCCAGCGTGCCTACTGGCGCGATAAAAAAATCGAGCCTGTCATAGGGAAACGGTGCATCCAGGTGCTCAGACAGGTAATTGATTGATTGGCGGATCAGGGTACCCAGCTCAGCCGGCACGCTCTGACGTACATTTTTTGGCATATACGCCGTGGCCGGCACGCCCGCCCCTCCAAGCTCAGTGGCATTAAACTCGCCAACCGCCAGTGCCAGCACATCGGTGTTGATCTTCGGCGTTGGCGCAAACCGGATCAGCTGCCTGCTGCCCTGTTGCTGCATTTCAATCGGGCGCGTATTGTGCAATGCCTGCAACCCGGCCGGGATATCTACAGTCAGGGTGAACTCAGTTTTGATACCCGGATCATCTACAGCCGGAAACACTCTGCGTGCTTCCATCTCCTGAAACTGGGTAAACAAAGTGGGTGGACCATCGCCCCCACCGACTTCATATAATCCCTGTACACTGTCCTGCTCCCCAACCAAGCCAGTGAAGCGTATGGTCAGCTCAGCGCTTTCTTCGAGCTTAAACGGTAAATCATGGCGCACAATATCAAACTCATCCGCGGCGATCACAGGCAGTAAAACCTGCTTGTCCTGATACGTCAGCTCAACCTGCTCAAGCGTTAGCCCAAGGGAATGATAAGCAATATAATCAATAGGTTGAGAAATTTTATACGTTAATTTTGTTTCTCCGCTAAAGGTGCGCTCGCCCGGTGTAATGGTGAGTGTTATCTGCTGTTGAGGGACTGAAAGTGCCTTTGCGATACGATAGTCCGCAGCCAGTACAGAATGCGCAAACAGCACCATCAATAGCACAAGAGATGCCACGCCTGATTTATAAGTCATTGTTATTATTTGATCCTTCCATTGTGATGTATTGATACTACGCCAAACCATATCGTCATAAAAGCACCTGAGCATGAGCATGTACCCGAATTGTTCATCATTTTTACGTATTTGTGTCATTTACATTAACAATGGGTTGCAAATGAAAACACCAAGGGGTAATTTGATCCTTATTGGGGTACAAAATAAACAACAAGCAGGAAACCATTGCAACGGATGCAGCAAAAATAACAAGTAGCAACAACAAGAATCAGTAGGAAGTAACATGACCAAGACATTCAGACTCACCTCGTTAGCCCTTGCCTTATCGGCCCTGTCGTCAACCGCCGTCACCGCACAGGAAACCAAGCAGTACATTCTTAAACAAAGTGATTTAGCCATTTTTGCACCGCAAACAAGCCGCTTTGCCCGCGCAGCTATTGCGCATGACTTTGCCGCTGAGCCTGCAGCAGAAGTACTGTCAAACGATGACAATGGCACAGTAGTCACCATGGAGCTGACTGCTGAGCAGGTTGCGAAACTGAAAGCATCTGGCCAGTATGCCTACATTGAAGAAGATTATGAGTATGTACCTTTCTCTTCCACCAGCGGCTCGGAAGTATCACCATATGGCCTTGCTGAAGTTCAGGCACCGCTCCTGCAAGACACCAACGCAGATCTGTTTAAGGTCTGTGTGATTGACTCTGGCTATGATCTGGGTCACCCGGACCTGCCGCAAAACGCCACCGGCTTTACCGATCTGCCAGGCGGTCTGACCTGGTATCAGGATGGCTCCGGCCATGGTACGCACGTTGCTGGTACCATAGTGGCACTGAAAAATGGCCAGGGTGTGGTTGGTGTGTTGCCCAATGACAAAATTGGCGTACACAACGTGCGCGTATTCGACAATGACGGCAAGCAAGGTTTAACTTCACGTATTGCTCGTGCCGTCGATAACTGTGTTGAAAATGGCGCTAAAGTCATCAATATGAGCTTAGGTGGTGGCAGCCCCAGCCAATATTTTCAGGAGCGTTTGCAGGCAGCCTACGACAAAGGCGTATTACTGGTTGCAGCAGCCGGTAACGGCGGCGACGCGACCCTCAGCTACCCTGCCAGCTATGATACCGTGGTATCGGTGGCCAACATTGATGAAAACCGCGTTAAAAACAGCTCATCTCAGTACAATGCACAGGTCGAGATTGCCGCACCTGGCACCAACATTTTATCAACAGTACCGCGTGGCACCGGGGTTGCAGCAGGCGTCACCGCGAATGGGGTGTTTGTTAAAGGTGGCGGTATGACCAACTCGGTAGAAGGTAAGGTCAGTGCCGAACTCGTCGACTGTGGCCAGGGTCTGAGCGCCTGTGCGGCCACGCAAAGTGTGTGTTTAATTGAACGTGGTGGTGCATCCTTCAAAGACAAGGCGGCAAACTGCCAGGCCGGTGGTGGTGTGGCAGCCATAGTCTATAACAATGCCCCGGGTTCCTTTGGCGGTACGCTGGGTGACGGGGTACACGGTGTGACTATTCCGGTGATTTCTCTGTCTCAGGAAGACGGCACAGCCCTTCTGGCATCTGTGGGCAGCACGGTCGAAGTGCAGCTAGAAGCCATACTGGATTACGATGAAAAGTCGGGTACGTCTATGGCCAGCCCGCACGTAGCCGGTGTTGCCGCGCTGGTCTGGAGCCAGCACCCCAGCTGTAGCAATGTCGATATCCGGAATGCCCTGAATGCCACCGCCATCGACTTAGGCTCAGCAGGTCGCGACCATGAATACGGCCATGGCTTAGTGCAGGCCAAAGCTGCATCTGATTATATTGCAGTCAATGGCTGTAGTGGCGCGCAGGACAATCAGCTTCCTGTTGCCAGCTTTACCGCCAGCTGTACCGACCTTGCATGTGGATTTAACGCCAGTGCCAGCCGCGATCCGGATGGACAGGTTGTTGCTTATGACTGGAATATTGACGGCTTCGCAACCACAGGTGTAAACGTGAACCACGCTTTTGCTAACGCCGGCAGCTACCAGGTATCACTGACGGTAACAGACGATGCAGGTGCTACACACACAGTGACTCAGTCGGTTTCCGTTACGGATGGCAATAATAATAGCGGCTGTACGGGCCTGGAAACCTGGTCTGCCAGCAAGATTTACCGCTCAGGTAATGAAGTTGCCTACAATGGTCGTAAATACCACAGCAACTGGTGGCACCGTGGCAAAAACCCGGCACAAAACTCCAATGTGGGTAATGCCTGGAAAGTCTGGACAGATCTGGGGGCCTGTAACTAAGCACCCCATGATTTACTATTGAGAGCAAGCAGTCAGGCGGTACTTAGGTATCGCCTTTTTTATGAGCCAAATCTTGTTGCCGCTGGCCCCATTCGCACAGCATATCCAGAATTGGCCTAAGCTCATCTGACAACCCTGTACTGGTGTATTCCACCCTGGGCGGCACCTCGGCATACACCTCACGAGAGACCAATCCGTCGGCCTCCAGCTCTCTCAACTGTTGGGTCAGCATCTTTTGTGTGATCTTTGGAATGCGCTTTTTCAGCTCACCAAAACGCAGTGTATTATCGCGCAGGTGAAACAGAATGATCACCTTCCACTTGCCGCCGATCACATTCATGACCGACGTCATCGGACAGCCACCTAAATTAATTTCATTTTCTTCTGTACGTAACGCGTTGTTTTCCGCCATTGGTTACACCGGCCCTGCTATACTCTTGATTAGTGCTTATTATGCTGACTATATCCGAACATTATAGTTTACTAAAGATACTATGGGTATTATTTATACTATTAATCCTGTTGCTGAGTACACCCAAGCAGACTAGAGAAGGTCAATACAGCATGAGTAATGATATCTGGGATAGAAGCAAGACAGACAAAGCGAACGCAGCCTTGTTTGGTAATTTCGTTTGGATGACCATCAACAGCTCGGATCTTAAAGGCATTCTCCAGTTTATGTGCGAAAACATTGAAGTAGAGGACGTACACAAAACGGATGCTAAATTTGATACATTTGCGGTGTACAACGCACATCGCCTTATACTCGCCAAACTAGACCAACATATTTATCTGGGTGGTTTTGGGTTACCAAGCTTTCACGAGTCCGCCCGCCCGGATAATTTGCCTTATTACGTTGCGCACTGCGAAAAACAGGCCGTAAAAAATAATATGAACCTTCTGGGCGCGCTGGCAAATGCACTTAGTTCACAGTTTGGCGAGACACACTACTATGCAATGACCAACCAGAATCAGTTTTACTTTTGGCTAAAGTCGATAAGAGGAAAACTGGACAGGTTATATGCTTTTGAGCTCAACAACAGTGACGAATATCTTTCTCCAGGTCAGACACTTGAGAACACCGTTGTTTCTTTCGGCTCACCGACAGAAATTGAGCTGGCACTGTCAAAAGAATATTTCATTGAAGGGCTCAGCGAGCCCTGCGCAGAAACACAACTCCCCGAGATAAATTTATATGATGTACTGCGGAGGATCCCTGAAAACTGGGACGTGCACCCTTACAAAATACTTCCTCAGTTTCAGGATGCTTACCTGATTGAGTTATCTGTTCCCGCATTTTCCGGATATAGAAAGTTCATTGGCATTGACTCACTCTGCTCATAAGATCTGTATACCTGAGCAGACCTGGTGCAGAAGGCGTTATACAGTTACTAAAAAAGAGTGTTTGATAAACTTCATCGGACAGCCACCTAAATTAATGTCATTTTCTTCTGTACGTAACGCGTTGTTTTTTGACATTGGTTACCTTGGCCATACTAGCTTACAAATTGGTGCTTACTTGATATGAGTATATCTGAACTCTATAGTTTCAAAAAGATACCAAGGGCCATTTTGATACTTTTATTAGTTTTAAAGGCACATATTATGCTGGCTGGCCCTGAGAAACGTAACACGACTGGATCAGGAAACCCCCATGAACACACCAAAATATGCTTTATTCGGCACACTGGCGATGCTTTCAACCTTCACAACTCAGGCTGGTGAATTTATTTACAAGCCCGCCTCTGCCACTGAGATAGCAGTACACCATCAGAAAGTGGCAGGCAGCCACCGCGAGCGTTTTGTGAAACCTTATGAAGTGCAACGCCTGAGTCAGAACGTCTACTGGATATCGGTTGCCAACTACAACGTCACCGCAGTGGTTGGTCAGCGCAGTGTATTGCTGATCGACGCCCCGCATGGCACAGGCAAACAACTGCTGGCAGCCATCAAGTCTTTCACCAACAAACCGCTGTATGGCATCGTCTATTCTCATGCCCATGCTGATCACGTGGGCGACTCACGGCTTATCCAAAAAGCACTGGCCGATACTCCCATTGAGATTTACGCCACCGCAGAGGTGCGCGATGCACTGCACTCGCACAACGTCACGGCGCCCGCGCCGATCACTCAGGTCATTGGTGATACATTTGACTTCGAGGGGCACACATTTAAAACATTTAGCAACTTTAATGGCCATACTCAGGACAACACCGCGTTATTGATTCAAGATCAGGGACGCACCATCATTCACGCCATCGATCTGGTCCATCCGGATCAGCTGGAGTTTCGCAGCTTTTCAAACGTTGAAGACGCCATTGCCTATAAAAACGACATAGATACACTGATGGCACTGGACTGGGACGTGATGGTCACCGGCCACAGTAACCTGGGCTACAAAGCCGATGTACAGTTTGTTCAGGACTATATTCGGGATGTGCAAACCTTTATTCGTGCAGGGCTGGCCAAAGCCCAGTTTGCCGAGCACTTTAAGGGCGAATCGCCATTTAGCTGGTACGCTGGCTACACCAATGAGATCATTGACTTTGCTCACGCCAAAATGGCTGAAAAATACCGTAAAGGCAGAGAAGAAGAGTTTGATATTGTGGCTAAATCGCACGTGCGCGTGATGTTTTGGGCGATGTTTGCCCGGGCGCTGTAATACAACCGGTGTGTCGGGGGCTCGTGCCCCCGCACACCTTGAAATAAAGCGCACACACTCCCACTGCCAGCCCCCAAAGTTTGCTAGTCAAAGCACGATTCTTCATCTACTATGTGACTGTATTGACGCATAAATAATAATCAAATGAAATCATTCCCTTCGCTCTATTTTACCAATCTGTTTTTGATCGGTGGCACCGGTTTACTGACCACCTATCTGGCTTTGTACCTGGGCAAACAAGGGGTCTCCACCTTCTGGATAGGTTTACTGACCTCGTGCTATTACCTGGGCCTGTTACTGGGTTCCAAACTGGGCTATCACCTGATCAAATCAGTGGGGCATATCCGGACCTTTGCTGCCAGTACGGCTGCGGTCACCGCCTGTGTGGCTGCCCACGGGGTGAGCGATAACATTTATCTGTGGCTGGCACTGCGCTTATTTGTCGGGCTTGGGATGATGTGTAACTTCATGGTGCTGGAAAGCTGGTTAAATGAACAAGCCGCGCCGGAATCCCGTGGCCGGGTGTTCTCTTTTTACATGATCACCTCTTATCTGGGCATGGTGGCAGGACAATATGCGCTGTCGCACTTTCCGGAGCTGGGCTATGCACCTTTGTTTTTGGTGTGCATGGCACTGTCGGTGGGGATCATCCCGATTTCAACCACTCGCCGGATCCACCCTAAACCGCTCAAACCTATTCAGGTCAGTTTGTTTAGTTACATCCGCA
This sequence comes from Pseudoalteromonas sp. AWH4_217, assembly GCF_056161105.1. Lineage (NCBI taxonomy): Bacteria > Pseudomonadati > Pseudomonadota > Gammaproteobacteria > Alteromonadales > Pseudoalteromonadaceae > Pseudoalteromonas > Pseudoalteromonas sp. AWH4_217. The sequence goes on from NZ_JBSWYM010000018.1 coordinate 116,597, forward strand.
AGGTGCCTCAGTCAATCACTGCGATTCTGTTTGCCGGCATCATCAATGGCAGTTTTTATGGCCTTGCGCCGACTTTCGCGCATTCATCAGGTTTTAATGCCCAGGAAATTGCCCTGTTTATGTCGATCACCATTTTCGCCGGGCTACTGGCGCAATGGCCAATGGGGGTGATCTCCGATAAGATTCGCCGCAGTATCCTGCTGCGCAGTAATGCCGTGGCCATAGGTCTGGTGAGCCTGTTGCTATGCCTGTTACCTACAACACAGCACACCGCCTATGTGCTGAGTTTTATCTTTGGCTTATTCGCCTTTACTTTGTACCCACTGTCGTCTGCACTGGCTAATTCCCGGGTAGAAGATGAAGATCGGGTGGGCGTTTCCTCGGCCCTGCTGGTTGCCTTTGGCGGCGGTGCCGCGCTAGGGTCGGCCATGAATGCACAGTTAATGGCGCAGTTTGGACACCAGGCACTGTATGCCTCCATAGCCCTGCTTACTGTGCTGATGTTTACCCTGCTCACTTACATCAACTCACGACAAAAAGCCGAACAGCCTGAACCCAGCGACTATGTGGTGGGTACGTCCGATGTGACTAACTCGCCGCTGGCCGCCACCATGGATCCGCGAATTGAAGAAACCACAGCCCACGAGCAAATGCTGGTTGTGGATGAAGATGAGGTTGGCGACACGCAACCCCGGGATTATGATCCCCAGGACCATGAAGCGGATGACGTGCCTTGCGAAGACGACACGCCGTCAGACAGTGCCACTGAGACACCTGACGACATACACAGTGCACCCACACCCCCCGTCAGCAATAAACAGTAAATTCGTGAGGCCAGTTTAACTGGCCTCATTAACTTTCCATTCTTGCTTATTTGTGGTTTTTAACCGTTTTTTCGGCGCTTTTTGCTTCATATCTCAAGGTTGGATGCTGGGGTGACAACATGGCCGCTGCCGGCAAATTTGCTGTCAGCCAGCCTGCAAAAGACGAAATGTTATCGGGCGGGATATGCAAAAACACAACCTGCCCGGCATCGAGTTTACTAAGTAATGATGCATAGTGAGGCTGTCGGCTCACTAGCAGGTCGTAAATAAGCGCCACATCGATGCGCTGCTCGTCCAGTTTTAGCTCTGTAATTATGTCGTCGGTCAGCTCCCCATCTCCCACATGCAGCACTGTCCAGCCATTGATCTCTACGAGATAGGCATAATTTTGCACGGTATCGGCATGAGGTGCCATATGGGGAAAGTGCATCATAGTGACCTTAACGCCATTCAATTCATAACGTTGAGACTGATGTGCAGTGAGCACCCGAGTGTGCAGGCGCTCTGCATCAACTTGCCCGTTCAATGTCTCCACCACCTGTGGAGGGCCTAGCATCATAGTTGACGGGTGACGCTGTAAATAACGCAATGCACGGGCTGTAGTAAAGTGATCGTCATGCTGATGAGTGGCCATCGCCACTGCCGCACTGCGACTGTGCATGGCATCAAACTCCGGGGCCGACAGGGAAGTAAAAAACGTATGGGGACCAAACAATGCATCTATCAGCACACTGTGCTCCCCGGATGACACCCTGACGCCTGCATTGCCCGCGTGCTCCAGCATCAGGGACGAGGCATGTACCACCAAACTTGCGAGCAGCAATGCACACCCCGCCACACTTTTGACTACACGACTATTCATGACTTGTTCTCCATTCAGTTGCTTTTAATAACCAGGCCACACCGGGCGTGGTCGGGCAAACTGTAGAGATCATCCTTAGCCATGTCTTAACGGCATTCTATTTTTGCCTGACAAGAAATTGAATATAAAACTTATCTATATAAAACAAAGAGAAAGACCAGGTCTCAGCTAAAGCTGAGCGGCTTTACATTACACCCCTGTACTGTCACTGTACGCCATAAAGCCAAGCTCCGGCCTAACTCGTTTAATGCGCTGGCAAAAAAGGTCTGGGTTGCCAGCCTAACTCGCGGATGGCTTTGTCGCTTGAGAACACCTGCTGCAGTGCATAGCCTTCTGTCCAGGTGCCATATATTTGCGCCCACTGCGCCGCTTGTCCGCACACAATCGGTTGCTCAGACAATGTCTGTAATAAGCTTGCCAGCGGAGCGCTTGGCTCTGCCGATCCTATGTACTCTTCACCTTGCTTGCCGCGCTCGAGCACAAGGCGATACAGCTCGGCCAGGTTAGTGCGCTCAACCAGTGGCCAGGTTTGCGTTTCTTCTGCTGGCAACACGGGGTGGCCACAGCGCTCTATTTCCCAGCTCAGGATGGGTGGCAAATAGTGCTCTTCCTCGCACACCACATTGACCGGGCTGACAACACGTAAGTCGATGTTTTCTTTGTCCGATAACCAGGCGATGTTATCCAGCATCCACTGAAAATCGGCCACCGAATGCTTTGGCGTGGTTTCGGTGATCACCGCATCATGACTGCCATAGGCCCAGCATCCAGCGGTATATACAAGTATAAGTGGCGTAGTGCGTGTTAAGGCATGGTCAGCCACAGCCTGCATCAACGTCGCATCCACCTCGCCCATCTTGCCATCAAAGGTACAGGCGGTATGGATAAACGCATCACAGCTCGCAAGCTCGCTGAGCCAGGATTGCGGCTCGGTCAGTGACCCCGTCACTGCCGTTGCGCCCAGTTGCACGGCTTTATCAGCGCTTGTTGCATTTCTGCATAACACCTTGACCTGATAACCATGTGTGATCAGTTCCCGCACTATGGCACTGCCTATATTACCTGTTCCGCCAGTCACAAATACCGATTTGTGTATGCTCATCTGTTTCTCCTTTCAGATTTAAAAACATACACCCACAGTAGCGCAATATGTACCCAAATTTCTACACTTCGTATGAGTAAAAGCGCCCCAAAGCGTTTGTTCACGCTACCTGGGATCCGGCCATCGTATCAGAGCGAACTACCCGGCTGGCCCACACAAACGCCAGCGCCAGCAACCCATTGGTATAAAAGTCCAGCGATAAGCCCACTTCAGCCCCATACAGCATGCCCGCCAGTAACATCAGGCTCCAGCATACAACGGGGATCGACAAAGCCAGGCCCAGAGCACGCGAGGCAGGGTCCCGCAGGCAGGCAATCGCATTGCAAATAAAGGCACCGACCATCGCAATCATAAATACGCCTATCAGCGCCTGCATACCAATACCTCTGGTGGCATCACCCAGCACTGCGCTGGCAATGACCCAGCAGGCGCCAATGCTCAGCGCGACCAAAGACGACAGAGCAAACCCGGCACCCCACTTGGCCAGCCTTGGCGTATGCAACACAATACGCGGATACAGTGCATACAAGCCCAACACACTCGCGCCCAGGCCGATAATCGCCGGAATTGCGGGCCACAAAATAGAAAGCTGGTATCCGGAAAAGTGGCGTGCCCATAAACACAGGGTGTTGAACAACATGCAGCCCCCTGCCATCAGAAAAAATCGGGCGTCCCATTGTTTAGTTGTGTGGTCAGTGTTTTTCATTATCTTCCTCGTATTAGGTCCATGAACTGGTGAGGGTAAACAATGCAGGTAAAATGCGCTTATGTCGTTTGAATGGGCCCGTTCGAACTTTTTATTTCAATTATTTTCATGACGTTACACCAATTTCTTCATCCTCTTTTATCTCTGTGGCTTATTCAGCGGTGCTTGTCAGGGCGCAATACGGTGCGCCATAACGCACGCTTTAACACCCCGATTGTCACAGCCTATGTGCGACATGGGTTACCAAAAAGTACCCTGGTAAGTAATTTGTGCCTTCTTGCAAAGGTAGTTACTAATAATTACTATGGTTACCAGATGAGACTTAAACCTGAATTTACAACTAAGGAGCACCCCATGTTGAAAACCCTAAGTGCAGCACTACTTTTACTGGTCAGTACCGTGACATTTGCCGCAGGCAAAGACGCCCCTAAAATCCACTTTGATGAGTTAAAAAAACCAAGCTGGAGCGAACAGGAATTAAGCAATGCACGCCTGGTCACCGACTTTGTACAAAACCTGATGAACAACCACAACTTTGACTATGTGCTAAAACACTACAACGACAGCGCCTATGTGCAGCACAATCGCAACCTGCCGGATAAAATCCCCGGTCTGGTCGGCTTTTTACAAGAGTTTGTAGAGGATTACCCGGACTACAGCTATGACGTAAAACACATCTACGCCGACGGCGACTTCGTGATTTTTCACTCTCACGCCACGCTGGATAAAGATCACCGCGGCAATGACCAAAAAGGCATGAACATCATCGACACCTGGCGCATCGAAGATGGCCGCATCGTTGAACACTGGGACTCAATCCAGGCCCTGGATCTGTCAATGCGCATTTACTCACTTTTCAGCGGTGGCGATATTCAAAATGATAATGGCGTGTTTTGATGGAGTGAGCAGGAAATAAGTGATCTGTAATGAGAGAGCGATGTGAATTTGAAATCGCTCTGAATTACACACAAAAATGCACTTTCAGCCTCTTTCCATTCGACTTGTGTCTTGCTTTATAATAAACAGCTTTAAAATGCCGCTAAGGTAGATATTCTCGAAAAGGAATATCATCAGTGAGTGCCTGCCCTGGGGTTGATAACCACTGCCATAACTGTTCTTGGGTAATTCCCCCCATTCCTAGACGCAAAAGTGCTTCTCCTAAATCATGGCTTTCAACAACACTTAGCCTTTGGCAGGAGATGATTACCGAAGGAACACTTGGATCTACACCTGGATGACAAAGAGTTGAGCAAAAAGAGTCTCTGTAACCATGGATCTCAGAAGCAGTTAAGACCTCGGTTGCACTATTGTAATCAACTAACTTGTCACCTTGTTTTGATTTAAGTTCCAATACAATCTCCGGGGAGTTTAATAACTTCAATAAATAGTCCGGAGCACCTGTTTTGGACCTATGGTCTAACCGTTCAAACTGAATATTTAACGCATTGAGAATTGCTTCAAAAGCTGTTTCGAAATCGTCACCTCTTTTATTATAATATTCCTTAAACAACTCACCCAGTGAATAACGATTAGCCTTTTCAATTTGTCTACTTGCGGAACTTTGTCTTTGAAGCACTTTCCAGTTTCTACATGAGTCTCTAAACCAATTAGCTTTACCATGAGGAGATGGTTTAACTTTTTCAAATACCTTAATGCGAACTTTATCGACCTCCTCAGATCCAACTGTTAGTTGCTCTGGAGATACATACCCTAACCTCCTAAAGGCCAAAATCTCAGCACGACTCAACTTAAAGCTCTGAGCAACATCTAGTTTTGAAATTGAAGTCATCCAAAGAACATCATCTGGCAATCCTTCACTTATTCTGTAGCTTAACCTGCGGATAGCCCTAGGTAGTTGTCGCAATTGTTTCATCAATTGATCGTTACCTATGAGTGCTGGAGGCCTACTGACGTCTGATAATCTAGTGTCTGTGGCGGACATGATTATCGAAGATAAGCCTTGCAACGCCCACACTAAATTTCTAAACATATCATTCAGCATACCAGCCGTTAGATTAGGTAAAGTACCTTCTATTTCTCTAAGCTCTTTTCCAGAAATCCAATCCAACGTTAGTTGCGCACCATTAGAGGGCGATACATCGGCATACCATATTGGTTCATATAAATCTTGAGCATAAATGGAAGGATCCCCAATTTGCTGCTTACCAAGTGGCCATGGTAGAAACCTAGTTGGTTGAATACCATGAAATGGTCTGAATTCAGGACTAGAAAAACAAGAGGAGACTATTAAAAATGCAAATTTACTATCATTTTTCAACAGGAGATCATTTGACAAACAGTCTGAAAGCACTTGAATTTTATCAATACAGTAATTTAAAAGATTAATACCCGAATCTGGAAGTAGCCCACTATGAGCAACAGCTTTACCCAAAGGGCTTACAATAACATTACCGCTGCATGATTCCATGACAAGCCTTTTACGAACAAGGGCATCTACAGCATCGTTAAGTAGTTCAGGCCACCTAGAAAATGCACTGGTATTATTATCTTGTTCTCTTAGTCCACTTAATGTTGAACAAATCAATTGAACTACATCGTTTCTCCTTGAACACAACCCGGATGCAATCAATTGCAACGAAAGTTGTTCAAATCTCGCAGGCAAAATTCGGCTACTCAATGAAGACAAAACCCCTAATTGCAAGTACTGCTTTGAAGCAAAACAATCTGTAGGATTTCTTGAGAAGAATATAACTTTTCCCTTTGCATGTTCGAACCCCATCCGACCCACTCGACCTGCCATATTATGGAATTCAGCCTGATCTATTGGGACATATTTCCGCATATTACTGTTCCATCTTCGCCAATCTGCAAATACAGCAGCCCCTAAAGGGAAGTTAACACCTGCGGCGAGAGTAGAAGTAGCAAAAACCACATCCAATTGATTATTAAACAATCTCTGTTCAACTATTTCTCTTTCACTTTCAGTTAAGTCAGCACTATGAGAGCCAACTCGTTGTTCAATAATCTCTGATAAAAATTGATTAGCAGTAGTCTCCGGTAGCTCTTCAAATGCGAGTGATAGCTGCCTTTGCGATGAGGTAAGACATTCCTCAACAAATGTCCTTGCCAAATCATAAGTGTCTTGCTTTTTCATACAAAACACTATGATTGGTAATGGTGGCTCAGGTTGATTCAGTAACCAAGACAATGCTGACAATGGTGAGACTTGAGCTCCGTGGGGTAACGGTAAATTCTCTAATATTTGATCTGGATTGTTAGTACTGCATGTAGCCACCCCATTATGGCTCCAGCATTCATAGCTTAAGTGCTTTTCTCTTGTATGCGATATCACCAGCGAAACTTTTAGCCAGTTAGCGAGCATTCTTGAGTCTTGTTCTTGAAGTACAGCTGAAAGGCCTACGAATTGTCTACAGCCTGCATTTTTGATAAGAGTCAGTAAAACCTCAACATTTTGACCTCTATGTTCATCGCCGATCAATTGAATTTCGTCACAAACAATTGTCGTGCTACTCATGTTTGTAGGAATTCCAGATGCAGAAAGTAAAGCTAAATATTTTTCATAAGTAGCAACTAAAACACGTGCACTTAGAGGATCTCTTGGAAGGTTTCCTTCTGCATCTTCAACATAATCACCTGTTGCAATTACAAGAGATGATTTGTCATTTTCAAGCAACAAAGGAAGTAGAATGGCTTTGAAATCTTCAAACTTTTGCTTGGCTAACGCCCTATGTGTAACTAGGTAAACATTAAAACACCCGGTTTCAATTCCTTTTGCCAATCCCCATATAGCTATTTGAGTTTTACCTGTAGAAGTAGGCGATACTATAAGTACACTTTCACCGCGACCAACCCCAGCATCTAACGCTGCATATTGAGCATCACTCAACGAGTAGTAATCATCTTCTCTAAAAACTAAATTTGCCAGCGAAAGCTGTGATAACCCGTGATCATTAGGAAGGTTATATTTCACTTTAGAATTCCTTAAATTTCCTACGATTTATTTTCGTAATGAAAATGCTCGTCACACAATCAAAATTACTACTAAGCCAAGTCATTTAGTTCAAATATAGCCTTGTCAATTATAGACAAATTTTCACTAATTCGTTCGGTGATTGGTACTTCTAACAGTCATGTAAGATGCTCTGAAAATAATAATTAACATAGTCATCTAACAATAAAATAAGGGTTATCAGATGCCTGAACCCATAATTGCCGAACAAGGTTTTCGGACACTTTAATGCTGGTAAGACATAATCATCACACAAAACTGGAATTCACCTTCAGCTTAGGCTTAAAGTCGACTTCAAAGCGAGCACGTTATGGTACAGAGTCGCATTCGCCGAATAGTTATTAGTGAAGAGCCGTGCTCCGGTCAGCTCTAATTGAAGAAAATAAATTGTTTTATCCTGACGGCTTAAAAATGGCAGATGACTAAATTTAAAGGCTTTGCGATGGAAATTATTGAACTGAACACCAATACTCCATTGCTTCCTATCGTGGTACTCGAAAACGTTACCGATCCCCTGGCTCCTGGCGTTATCTGGTAGATTTTTGAATCTGCTCGTTTGCTTCATTCGTTACAACACATCCCAATAATTCCGCCGTAATGGGGCGGATCCTGTCCTTACTGAGCCGTGCTAAACGCTGAATGCGCCAACTTCTATAGTCATGGTGATGGTCGAACACAATTAATACATGCCACAGCGATACGACGGCATTGGTACTCCTTTATAGTTTCACAGTATTTATTAAAAAACAATTTACACAAAGGCAACTTCTCTAATTGTTTGATCTGGGACAATGGAATATTTACATGCAAAAAGTACCAACTTCATGAGCGAGCATGTGCAGTTTTTGAAGTTAATGAAGTGAAGGAAAGATAACTAATCGCTCCAATTGATAGGTCGGACTGTAACTCCCCCATAAACTGCAACAGTTCTTGAGTAGAATTTCCATTAACAGAAGAAGGAAGTTTTACGATGAGAAAAAGCAAGTTCACCG
>NZ_JBSWYM010000019.1:0-116103 GCF_056161105.1 Pseudoalteromonas sp. AWH4_217
GCCGGGTGGCTCGCTGAGCGAAATTGGCAGCAATGCGCTGCTTCAGGGTCTTGCGGGGCCGCTTGGTCCGGTGATGTCGCTGACATCCAAGTTTTTTGGTGAGGACAAGTCGGCCACTGGGCCTGCATCGGCAGAGGCTGAACTGGCAGGCAAAACGCCGGGTGGCTCGCTGAGCGAAATTGGCAGCAATGCGCTGCTTCAGGGTCTTGCGGGGCCGCTTGGTCCGGTGATGTCGCTGACATCCAAGCTCTTTGGTGAGGACAAGTCGGCCACTCAGCCTGCATCGGCAGAGGCTGAACTGGATGGCAAAGCGCCGGATGACTTGTTGAACGAAATTGGCGACAGTGCGCTGCTTCAGGGTCTTGCGGGGCCACTTGGTCCGGTGATGTCCTTGTTCGCGCAGCGTCAGGCAAAGCCAGAAACGGGTAAAGCCAATGTGCGCTCAGCTAAGTCGATTAAAAGCCGCTTGTCGGGTCAGGTCGCCAAAGCGCTCAATGGTCGAGGTGCTGATGCGCCGTTAACCGCAAAATCCAAAACAAATACGACTGTTCTGCAACCTGAACTACCTGGTTTTAAATTGCCTGTGGCAGCGAATGACTCAGCATTCTTGGCACAACAAAGTCAGTTGAAAACGCCAGTGGACGGTGTGTTAGGCGCACTGGGTATAACCGCAGGGCCACTTGGCGCGGCGCTGCAACTGGTGCAGGGAGGTCAGTCACAACCTGCCTCAGCCAGTGCAGCTCAATCTGGCCCAGGTGGCAGCCTGATCTCGAAGGTGCTGGGGATGGCACTGGGTCCCATGGGGGGCGCTGCGACGAGTTTATTGGGTGGTTGGTTCAACAAAGGTGCCGGACAGGAAAGGGCTGAGGGCTTGCATAGTCTTGTGTTACCCGATTCATCAGCGCCGAATTTTGATGGCGCAAGTAGCGTGTTTACTCAGGCTGAAGGCTTTGTCAAAAACCAGTTTATTAACCCCTTTAATCTGGTTGCAGGTACGGCTTCGGCTTATGCAGGGTTGCAAGGTCAGCCACGCAGTCCTGCGCATAAGGTTGCCAAAGTCGGCAACCTGGCGGGGGACGCACTGAACTACCATACCCTTTGGCAGGCGGCCAATGATGATGCTCTGAGTGGCTCGCAAAAAGCGGGTGTGATTGGCGGTACGCTGGGCGGCATGTTCTCAGCCAAGGCCGTGAGCGGGTTGATGGAAAACAGCCGCAACCCCTGGCTTAAGATGGCAGCACCGTTGGCCGGGTTTGCGACCAATGCACTGATGGGCTCACAAGTAAGCAGTTGGTTTGGTGATGAACCAAAGGCGAACGCCAAAGGTAATGTTACCGCCCAGACTGCGCCGCCGTTTGACCCGGACGCTCTGTGGCATTTGTCAGACTCCGAAGCGGCGCGTAGCGCGTCTGAGTCTTCACTTCTTGCATCCGATAACCGCAGCGCACAGGTGACGGTGAACGCCAATATTACAGTCAATGCACGCAGTGGCGAACAGGCGCAAGACATTGCGATTCAGGTCAAGCAGCTACTGGAACAACAGCAACAGCAGGCCATTTTGGACCTCAATGCTGGCTATTTCAATCATGTGGCTTGATAGCCCAATCCACAATTCAGGTGAACTATGAGTAATACCAATCATGCCAGACACATGATGCAGCTGGGCAGCTATAAGTTCTCGGTCAGCTCGGCTGCATTTAATAAGTTGAAGTACGACACACAATACCGCTGGAAGAGCCTGGAGGCACCAACGGATGACAACAGCCCGTTAATGCAGTTTATCGGCGTGGGTGAGCAAACGCTTGACCTGGAAGGGACTATTTTCCCGCAAATGGTAGACAACGGGCTTAAACAACTGGACTACATGCGAGAAGAGGCCGCCAAGGGGCAGCCTTTAACGCTGGGTTATGTAGAGCAAAGTGGCAACACCAGCCCCAGTGTGGGGCGGGTGCTGGGTAAGTGGATCATCAACAGCATCAGTGAAACGCGCACTTTGTTTTTTAACGACGGTATTCCACGTGAAATTCAATTTTCTATGCGACTGGGTCGCTATCAGGCGATCCTCAGAGAGCCTGAGTAGGAGGTATCATGAAAGGCGTAAGTTATGTAACGCGCGATGGTGATTGTTTGGATCTGATCTGCTATCGCCATTACGGACAAAGCTCAGGTACGGTGGAAAAGGTGCTGGGGGCTAATACCGGCTTAGCCGGGCTCGGTGCGATTTACCCGGCTGGCATTGAGATCTTTCTGCCGGAGTTGCCCAAGCCTAAGACCAAACATGTGATCAATATTTGGGATTAGTTATGAATCAGCAACCCTATTTTTCTATCAAAGCCAATGGCAATGAAATCACCCAAAGACTGAAAGATCGGATCGTTGAGGTCGAGGTAACGCAGCGAACGGGTTTGCTCAGTGATGTGTGTAAGGTGCGGTTTGATAACCTGGAAGAGTTTCCTATCCAGCTGCCAGAGCCGGGAAACGTGCTGGAAATCGCGATGGGGTACAAAGATGGTACGCCGGATACCCATGCTGCGCTTACCCCGGTGGGCAAGTTTGATGTCGGGGCGTACGAACTCACAGGGCCTGCCAGAGCACTGACTTTATATGGCAACAGCATCATGTGGGATGTCGACTTTAAGTCGCCCCGGTTTCGTTCCTGGCCGCAGCAAGGTAGTGAAACGCCCATCACATTGGGAGATTTGGTGGCGCAAATTGCCTCTGAATATGGCTTACAAAGTGGGGTCAGTGATGCATTGCGTAGTATTACTCTGTCACATCTGGAGCAAAGCGAAAGCGACATGCAGTTGCTCACGCGTCTTGCTTTGCGCTACGACGCCGTGATGAAAGTGGCGGCCGGTAAACTGCTGTTTGTGACCAAAGGAAGTGGGCAGTCGTTGTCCGGTCAAACCGTGACCTCGGCCACGCTGAGTAAAAACCAAATTATACACTGGGCCAGAGTGAGTAATCATTATCACCTGGTAGGGGCCGTACAAGGCTTCTACCACGACTCAGACCAGGCGCAGCGGATGTCGGTGCAGGCTGGCAGTGGCGCGCCTGTGATTAAGCTGCCTTACCTTTATCCGGATGAAGCCAGTGCACAAGCGGCTGCTGATAGTCAGCTGACGCGTCTTAAGCGCGCCCATGGCGCGGTTCGACTTACTGTGCCTGGCAATCCAGAGATTGTAGCCGGTGCATTAATCTCGGTTGATAGCTCAGTGGATCATCTTGAAGGCGATTTTTTTATCACTGAAGTCACGCATCGGCTGACATCAACGGGGTACATTAGCCTGATCAAGGCAGAGCAACCCAATTAACCCTGCCCTCATGTCGGCCAGACGTGATTTAGTCCATTCTCTTTTCCTGCCTCCTCATTACCTGGCGTGACTAATATGTCAGGTAATGCCTATCCCTGCGCCAAACTAGAATAACTCTATATCTTCACCTGGGCTTGCTTGTTCCTGCCTTTCCTGCAGCATATCCAGTACCTCTGTCAACTGCTCTTCTATCACCAATCCGGACTGTACTTTTTCTTCAGCAGCGCTTTTGGCTGTTTGGATCATGTTGACCAGCAACTCCTCTGAGGCTTCTGAAATATCGTTGTCGATACTGAGGGTGGAGAACAAAACTTCTAATTGTATTTCCATATCGTCAATTAAAGTGACAATACCATTCTTAATGTCGGTATTTTGTGCTCTGAAATCCTGAATGGTTTGCTTCATGGTTTGTTCTGCCAGTACTTTGCCAGTGCATTGTTCCAGCCCGTCCATCATATAGGCCAGGTAATCTCGCATCGAGCCGGCTCTGTCCGGATCTTCAGGCATGTTTTTAACCAGCAAAGAAGCATGACGCCAGTTAAATGCACCTCTGTGTTTGCCAAATGTCATTATCCGGTTTGCGCCTTGTAAGGACTCCAGTAAAGCAGCATCAATATTTTTGGCAATCTCGTCATCAAAAAAACAGGGGTTGGCTTTTTGATCGCGGAAAATCAGCGAGCACTTCAGCCCAAATCCGCGGGTGAGTTTAAACACTGCCTGAGCAAGATGTGTTAAATCATGGCAATGAAAACTGTCTCGATAAAACCCCATCACAAAGCCGAGTGATGACAGATCGGACAGTGCTTTAACGGCGACTTCGTCGGCATGGCCTGAGCTCGCTTTATGTGCTTTGAGCAGAATAGATATTTTTGTCAGCAGCTCCTGTTCATCAACCGGTTTGGCAATAAAGTCGTTGCCACCGGCATCGTAAGCCTTTAACCGCTCTTGCAATGAGTTAAGGTTTGAAAAAAACAGAATGGGCATGGTATGACCGGCAAGCCTGATTTTATAGGCTGCTTCATAGCCATTCATACGTGGCATCTGAATATCCATCAAAATAAGACTCGGCGGACGTGAATCGACCAAATTAAGCGCCGCTTCGCCGTCTTGCGCGACTTCTATCCGGTACAATGGTGACAGCATATGTGTATGATATTCTAAAACAAAGTCGTCATCATCAACGATCAGGATTGTCTCCATTCAGCTCACCAGTTTAGTTAACATCGTCGAGGCTGACAGGTGCAATATGCTGCTATTTACTTCGTTCAGCCCCCAGGCTCTCAATTCAAGACTAGAATACAAAAAGAAACTTTACCAATGACCTGGTGGATGGGGAAGGCCGTGAAACTTTTGTTGTTAGCACTCGTATTTACGCTGATTGCCGGGTGCTCTGATTCATCTCGCACGCAGCTCAGAGTCGGGTTTAATCTCTGGCCGGGCTACGAGACACTTTATTTGGCCAAGCAAAAAGGTCTGTTGAAAGAGAATATTAAGCTGGTTGAGCTGCTGTCTGCGACCGATACCATGGATGCATTTCGTCATGGTCGTATTGAAGTTGCGGCACTGACGCTCGATGAAGCCTTACTGTTGGTTGCTGAGGGGATTGCACTCAAAATCGTCCTGATCATGGACATATCAAACGGGGCCGATGCGGTGGTTGTGCGTGAGTCAGTCTCTGAACTGGCACAACTCAAAGGTAAGCGCATAGCATATGAACAAACTGCAGTTGGTGCCTTGATGCTGCATGAAACTCTGGATGCGGCACAACTGAGTATGGCGGATATTGATGCGGTGCACTTGCCTGTCAATCAGCACTTTAGGGCCTTTCAGTCACGTGCTGTTGATGCGGTAGTGACATTTGAGCCGGTCACCACTCAGCTTGTGAATCAGGATCATAAAGTCATTTTTGATAGTGCGCAGATCCCGGGAAAAATCGTCGATGTACTGGTAGTGAGAGCGGCACATCTTGCCCACTATCATGAGGCGTTGCAGACATTGGTTTCGGCTCAATTTGCGACGCTGGCATATATAGAAGCACACCCGGAAAACGCCGCACAGCTGATGTCTCCCAGGCTTGGACTGCAACCACATGAGCTTTTGGCAGCACTCGGTGGCATTGCGTTAGCCGATGCCCCGATCAACCGCACTTTGCTGGTGGGGAAGGGGACAGAAGCGCCTTTGTATTCAACTGTAGAGCAGCTGTTATCTGTACTGGTAGAGCAGAATATGATTGAAGAAGTAACAGATGTGCGTGGCCTGGTTGATGCGAGGTTTGTACTGCAATGAGGCAGCCAGGTGTGCCAACGTCCCTGGCATTTTGGGTGCCTGTGGGCGTTTTGTTACTGTGTCTGGCTGTACTGAGTCTGAGTACTATGGTGATTTACACCGGTAGTCGGGATGCCTCTTATTCAAGCCATCAGTCACATGCCAATTATTTGCTGATGACGTTGAAACGACATGTAGAAGTAAACCTGAGCTCGGACAGGCCTGAAGAGATCCGCCATGATTTATCTGTTATAGGCACGGTGCCGGAAGTCGTCAGCATTGCGGTTGCGGATCATACCGGGCAAATATTATTCAGCAATCAGTTTGTCGAGATTGGTAAACCTTTACAGGACATTGCCAGTCACGGCTCGGATCAGGCGGTCAACGTTGCTCTGAACAGCAGTATGCCGCTGTTGACCTTTTCAGCTGATCGTACACAGCTTGAGGCGTTTCAGAGCTTTGCCTTGCCCTCCAGTACTGAACTTCGTTCTACCCGCCTTGGTATCATTTATCTGCATTACAATCTGGCGCTGAGTGAACAGGCGTTGTGGCGCAATATCCGGTTTAACCTGGCGCTGATGTGGATAGGCTGTGGGGTATTAATCCTGATGGTAATGATACTGCTTAGAAAGCGGGTCATTGCACCTTTGGGAGAGCTTGCCAGACAGGCCTCTTTGCTTGCTGATGGGACCTATACGCATCAGACAGTAGAATCCGGGTTTAAGGAAATTGCCACGCTGACGGAGACGTTTAACTGGGCCGCTAGCGCCATCCGTGAACACCTTGCCTTGTTGGATAAAAATCAGCGTGAGCTTGAATCCCGCGTTACATTGCGTACCGCGGAGCTACAAAGCGCGAATCTCAATTATGAGCAGGCACAAAAAATGGCGCGTCTGGGACGCTGGGAGCTTGAACTGCAAAGCGGTCTGGTTCATTTGTCTCAGGAGGCCTACGAAATCATAGGTGCATCTCCCGCGCAGCCTGTGACCGTATACACCTTATTTGGTCATACCAATAACGTGAGCGGACCGGCGTTGCAAGCGATTTTTGATAACCAGCAACAGCACCATGACTTTAATTATGAATTACGTGACAATGATGGAGTTTGTCGTTTTATTCGGCTGGTGGCTGAGCGTTATCTGGACAGCAGTACGGGACACTATAAGTTAGTGGGCATTGTGCAGGATATCTCTGAGCAGATGCACAAAGAACGCTCACTGATAGAAAATCAGGCCATGACACGTGCCATCATTGATACGGCAGCTGATGCCATCATAGTGATCAATACTCAGGGGAAAGTGCAGGAGTTTAGCCCGGCAGCCGTGGAGATGTTTGGTTACACGCGTGATGAAGTGTTAGGAAACAACTTGCGAATGCTGATGCCAGAGCCATACCGAAGCAACCATGACCAGTATATACAAAACTATTTTGATACAGGCGTAAAAAAAGTTATAGACAACAAACGTGAGGTGACCGCACGTAAGAAAAATGGTCAGTGTTTTCCCATCGACCTGGCCGTTGCAGAAACTAAAGTGGGAGAGGCGAATTATTTCACCGCCATCATTCGGGACATTACAGAGCGCAAAGACGCAGAGAAAAAACTCCTTGAAGCCATGCAGGCCGCACAGAGTGCTACCCGTGCTAAGTCAGAGTTCCTGGCCAATATGTCTCATGAAATTCGTACCCCTATGCATGCAATTACGGGATTAACCCATTTGGCGCTCAAAATGGATACGTCGCCGAAAATGCATAACTATCTGAAAAAAATACGTTATGCAGCAGATAACCTCCTGGTGATCCTGAACGACATTTTGGATATTTCTAAAATTGAGGCGGGCAAATTGAGTGTTGAGTCGGTCCCTTTTCGCCCGAAAACCCTGATTGAGCATGTTAGTGGTCTGGTTACGGCTTGGGCTGAAGAAAAGCAGCTGGACTTTGATGTGAGTCAGGACCCTACTTTACCCGAAGTACTCATTGGCGATTCGCTCAGGCTCAGTCAGGTATTACTCAACTTGCTCAGCAATGCAGTCAAGTTTACCCCTCAGTATGGCAGCCTTTCTCTCGAGCTGACGGTGAGGTCCCTGACAGAATCGAGCGCGCACATCAGGTTCACGGTATCTGATTCCGGCATTGGTATCTCTAAGAGCCAGCTACAATCATTGTTCACCCCGTTTACCCAGGCAGATACGTCGACCACCCGGCAATATGGTGGCACCGGACTGGGCCTGGCAATCAGCAAGAATCTGATAGAACTGATGCACGGTCGGATTTGGTGTGACAGTGTCGAGGGGAAAGGCGCACGCTTTTTTGTTGAGGTTGAATTGCCACTCGGTGAGGCGATGGCCGAGTCTACGGCACAAGCCAGCATACAGCTTGAACAAGGGGCGATGTATGGTGTGCTTGAAGGTGCAAAGGTGTTACTGGTGGAAGACAACGATATTAATCGTGAGATTGCCCAGGAAATTCTGGCGGATGCAGGTATGCAGGTCATTACCGCAGAGCACGGCAAAGAGGCCCTGGCGAGATTACAGGAAACACCTGTTGATTTGATCCTGATGGATTGTCAAATGCCGGTAATGGACGGCTATTCAGCCACCCGGGAGATCAGAAAAAGGCTGGTCTGCCGACGACTCCCGATTATCGCCCTGACAGCCAATGTCATGCCACATGACCTTCAGGAGATAAAAGCCTGTGGTATGGACGACCATATTGCCAAGCCGATTAATGTTGAACTGGCCTATCAAAAAATCTACCACTGGCTGAGCCGCAAACCGGGTAAGGCTGAGCCAGAAAGGCCCTTAGCCAAAGAGTCAGAGCAATCTCGTATGACACGACCCGAGCCCACCCCATCGCCAAATCAAGCCGCAGGAGATTTACTCGATAGGGCGCAGGGACTCAGGCATGTAAACGGTAACGAAGCTTTTTACCGCAAAATGT
The DNA here is from genome assembly GCF_056161105.1 of Pseudoalteromonas sp. AWH4_217. Classification (NCBI taxonomy): domain Bacteria; kingdom Pseudomonadati; phylum Pseudomonadota; class Gammaproteobacteria; order Alteromonadales; family Pseudoalteromonadaceae; genus Pseudoalteromonas; species Pseudoalteromonas sp. AWH4_217. Next base: position 8,517 of record NZ_JBSWYM010000019.1, read on the forward strand.
CGGATAAGTTTATTTTGAGACAGGAGGCATTTTGTGTGCAACTGAAAGAAAGGTTGCAAGAAGAGGACATCGAAGCGGCTGCCCGAATGGCACATACATTAAAAGGGCAGGCAGGTTATCTGGGGCTGGTGCGCTGTGCTGAGCTTGCGGCGCAGCTGGAGCAGGCCATTGCGCAGCAAAATCCTCTGCAGTCAAACTTGATTCTGGAACTTGAAGACGTATTGACGCGTTCCTGTCAACTGCTTAAAGCGTCACCGTAGGGGCCGGGTGACAGAATGTTTAATTTGGACGGCTAAACATCTAGAAGTTGAAATTTATTCCCGTTGCTTCATAATGTCGCAAGTTAGCGGATCTATCTTTAAAGGTCCTAGTCACTGAGGGGAATATCATGCCAATCACAGTCACCGACGATTTACCTGCCATCAGCCATTTGCGTCATGAAAATGTCTTTGTGATGCCACAAAGCCGAGCCAGTACGCAGGAGATCCGGCCTATGCGGCTGGCGATACTCAACCTGATGCCCAATAAGGTGGAAACAGAAGTACAGTTTATTCGTCTGCTGGCCAATACGCCCTTGCAGGTGAACGTGGATCTGTTGCGCCTGGACACCCACCGCAGCTCCGACAATTCCGAGCAGCATCTGAATATGTTTTACCGTTATTTTTCGGATGTCAGAGAAGAAAACTACGATGCGCTGATTGTAACCGGTGCACCACTTGCTCACCTCGAGTATGAAGAAGTGACTTACTGGGAAGAGTTGCAGGCATTTTTCGACTGGGCCGAACACCATGTAACCTCAACGCTGTTCTCCTGCTGGGCGGCACATGCCGGCCTGTTTCATCATCATGGCCTGAAGCGGGCGCTTAAAAAAGACAAGCTGTGCGGGGTGTTCCGCCATCACTGCTACTTTGAACATGGTGCACTAACCCGTGGCTTTGATGATGAGTTTTTGGTACCCCATTCACGATACGGCCATATTGAGGCCAGCCAAATTGAAGCATGTGACGAGCTGGTGACACTGGCTGGCTCTGAGCGAGTCGGGGCCTATTTAATTAAAAATGTGTCTGGCAGCCAGGTGTATATTACCGGGCATCCGGAATATGATGCCGATACCCTAAGCAAAGAGTATTTTCGCGATTGCGAAAAAGGGCCGGATGCACCCAAGCCGGAGAATTACTTCCCCGAGGATGATGTAAACGCCAAGCCATCAAAGACATGGCAAAGCCATGCCTTTTTGTTATTCTCCAACTGGTTAAACTACTATGTTTACCAGACCACTCCGTACGATATTAATCTGGTTAGCCAGGATGTAAGGACTAACAATTATGCCGAATAAACATATCACCACCGCGGCTGATGGTGCAGCCATTGCCGATGCACTTAAAACGGCCATGCAACAGCGTATTTTGATCCTCGACGGTGCTATGGGCACCATGATCCAAAAACACAAATTTGAGGAAGAGGATTATCGGGGCGAGCGTTTTAAAGACTGGCATGTCCTTATCAAAGGTAATAACGACCTGTTAAGCCTGACTCAGCCTGACGTGATCCGCCAGATCCATCGTGAATATCTTGAAGCGGGTGCGGACATTATTGAAACCAATACCTTTAACGCCACCACTATTTCGATGGAAGATTACGATATGGCCAGCCTGAGCCGCGAGATCAACGTCGAGTCGGCCCGTCTGGCACGGGCTGTATGTGATGAGTTTACCGCCAAAGACCCGAGTAAGCCGCGTTATGTGGCCGGTGTTTTGGGGCCAACCTCAAAAACCTGCTCGATTTCACCTGATGTGAATGACCCAGGTTATCGCAATGTCTCGTTTGATCAGCTGGTGGCGGCCTATATTGAGTCGACCGAAGCCTTAATTGAAGGTGGCGCACATCTGATCCTGATTGAAACCATCTTCGATACGCTGAATGCTAAAGCGGCGGCTTATGGGGTGGAAGAAGCCTTTGAGCGCACCGGTATAACCCTGCCGGTGATGATCTCCGGGACCATTACCGATGCGTCAGGGCGTACCTTGTCGGGCCAGACAACCGAAGCCTTTTACAACTCTATCCGTCATATCAAACCGATTTCCATTGGACTGAATTGTGCACTTGGCCCGGATCTGCTGCGAGCCTATGTCGAAGAATTGTCGCGGGTGTGCGAAACCTATACGTCTGTGCACCCTAATGCGGGCCTGCCGAATGAGTTTGGTGAGTACGACTTGGAAGCCCCCGAGATGGCACAGGAAATCATTGACTGGGGTAAGGAAGGTTTTATTAATATTGTGGGTGGTTGCTGCGGTACAACACCCAACCATATTCGCGCTTTTGTAAAAGGGCTGGAGCAGGTGGCACCGCGCACTTTGCCTGAGCTTGAAGTAAGAATGCGCCTGGCGGGCCTTGAAGCCTGTAATCTGAATTAGGAAGTACTGATATGACGCAATCTACAGCCATTTTTACTAACGTTGGTGAAAGAACCAATGTGACCGGCTCGGCGCGTTTTAAGCGTTTGATCCTGGAAGAAGATTATGAAGCCGCGCTGGATGTGGCGCGCAGCCAGGTGGAAAACGGCGCCCAGGTGATCGACATCAATATGGATGAGGCGATGCTGGATTCTAAGGCCGCCATGGTTAAGTTCCTGAACCTGATTGCCTCAGAGCCGGATATTTCCCGCGTGCCAATCATGGTCGACTCTTCCAAATGGGAAGTGATTGAAGCGGGCCTGAAATGTATTCAGGGTAAGGCCATCGTCAACTCAATTTCACTCAAAGAGGGCCGAGAGCCGTTTGAGCGTCAGGCGAAGATCATTAAGCGCTTTGGTGCGGCTGTGGTGGTGATGGCGTTCGACGAAACAGGCCAGGCCGAAACAGCCGACCGCAAGTTTGAGATCTGTGAGCGTTCTTATCGTATTCTGGTGGATGAGCTGGGTTTCCCGCCGGAAGACATTATTTTTGATCCTAATATCTTTGCTGTGGCAACGGGGATCGAAGAGCACGATAACTATGCTGTCGAGTTTATTGAAGGCACCCGACGCATCAAGCAAAACCTGCCGCACTGTAAAGTGTCGGGCGGGGTGTCGAATGTGTCTTTCTCGTTCCGCGGTAACAACCCGGTGCGTGAAGCCATTCACTCGGTGTTTTTATATCATGCCATTCAGGCCGGTATGGACATGGGCATTGTCAACGCGGGTCAGCTGACGGTATACGATGATATTCCCGATGAACTGCGCAAGGCGGTAGAGGATGTGGTCCTCAACACTGACCCCGGTGCCGGTGAGCGTCTGGTAGAGATAGCGCCTAATTACTCGGGGATGGCACAGGCTGAGAAAGCGGAAGATCAGGAATGGCGCAGCTGGCCTGTGGCCAAGCGCCTGGAGCATGCGCTGGTTAAAGGCATTACTGAATTTATTGAAGAAGACACTGAAGCCTGTCGTCAGCAGTTTGATAAACCCATTGAGGTGATCGAAGGCCCGCTGATGGATGGCATGAATGTGGTCGGCGACTTATTTGGTGCCGGTAAAATGTTCCTGCCTCAGGTGGTTAAATCTGCACGCGTGATGAAACGGGCAGTGGCCTATCTGGACCCTTACATTGAGGCGGAAAAACAGGCTGGCCAGAGTAATGGTAAAGTCATCATGGCGACGGTTAAGGGAGATGTACACGACATAGGTAAAAACATTGTGGGTGTGGTGCTGCAGTGTAATAACTATGAGGTTGTGGACTTGGGCGTGATGGTGCCGGCAGAGAAAATTCTGCAAACCGCCATAGATGAAAATGCCGATGCCATTGGTTTATCGGGTTTGATCACGCCTTCGCTGGATGAAATGGTGCATGTCGCCAAAGAAATGACCCGTCGAGGGTTTGAGATCCCATTGCTGATCGGTGGCGCAACCACCTCTAAAGCGCATACGGCGGTGAAGATTGAACCGCAATACGACAAGGGCGTGGTTTATGTGAACAATGCCAGCCGCGCGGTGGGTGTGGTTTCCAGTTTACTGAGTGCCACGCAAAAGCCCGGCTTTTTGGAAAAAACCGCCAGTGAATACGTTAAGGTGCGGGATCAACAGGCGCGTAAAAAGCCCCGCTCAAAACCCGTGACCTTAGCCCGCGCGCGCGATAATGCGGTTAAGCTTGACTGGGACAATTACACCCCACCGGTGCCCAAAAAGCTGGGTATCACTGAGTTTAAAGACGTCAGTATTGCCACCTTGCGCGAGTATATCGACTGGACGCCCTTTTTCATGACCTGGACGCTGGCAGGCAAATACCCGCGTATTCTGGAAGATGAAGTGGTGGGTGAGGAAGCGAAAAAGCTTTTTGCCGACGCCAATGCCATGCTCGACGAGCTGAGTGCTAAAGGCAGTTTACAACCGCTGGGCGTAATTGGCCTGTTCCCGGCCAATCGGGTGGGCGATGACATTGAAATCTATCGCGATGAAAGCCGTGAAGAAGTGCTGCTGAAGTCTTGTCAGTTGCGTCAGCAAACCGAAAAAACCGATTTTCCAAACTATTGTCTGGCCGATTACATCGCGCCGAAAGGCACGCCGGATTATTTTGGTGCGTTTGCGGTTACCGGTGGCCTGGAGGAGGACGATTTAGCCGAGATGTTTGAGCAGCAGCAGGACGATTACAACAAAATCATGGTGAAAGCTGTGGCAGATCGTCTGGCCGAGGCCTTTGCTGAGTACTTGCATGAGCAGGTGCGTAAGCAATACTGGGGCTTTGCTGAGGACGAAAAGCTCAGCAATGAAGAACTGATCCGCGAGAACTATCAGGGGATCCGCCCGGCGCCGGGTTATCCTGCGTGTCCTGAACACACTGAGAAAGACAAGATCTGGCAGCTGCTTGATGTAGAAAACCGCATTGGTATGAAGCTCACCAGCTCTTACGCCATGTGGCCGGGCGCGGCGGTATCTGGCTGGTACTTCTCGCATCCGGATTCTAAATACTTCGCTGTGGCAGCGATTCAGCAAGATCAGGTAGAAGATTATGCCCGGCGCAGTAACATGACGCTGGCAGAAGCTGAGCGCTGGCTGTCGCCCAACCTGGGGTATGAACCTCAGTCGTAATTGTGCATATGCAGGGTGCCACTTTGGCACCCTGACTTTTTGTCGGCAAAAAGTCAGTAAATTTTGCTTGCATTAAACCACTTTTTCGATATTATTACTCCCTTGCTTTAAATAACCTCTGATTTAAAGCGTCATAGAAGTAATGCCCTCTTGCCTTGATCCAGTAAGCCCGCATTAAAAATTACAAGTAGAGCTTATTATAGTCAGGCGATATACCACTGCAGTTACCCCAGCCGGGGACGTTGTGAATGCAGATATTAAGATCGCCAGTACCATTTCCTTTGAAGCGCTTCGGTTTGTTGACTCAAAAGTGTCGAGAAATTGTTCGCAGATTTTTTCAGGTTTGGTATCAAACTGTCATAAAGCTCGTTTATTGTCTAAAGCGTTAGCCCTCAGGCTACGCATTATAAAAGTGAGTTTTATTATGTCTTATACATACAACGGAACAGAGATCCGTGTTGAGCAACCAATTCGCTCAATTTCGGTGAACAAATCAAAAGTCGTTTTTGCTGATGGCACAGGCCGCAAACAAACGCAATTTTCAAGTGGCAGCGAAGCCCGTCACTTCCTGAACTGGTTGACGCGTGCTTGCTAAGTAAAACAAGCATATCAACTCAGACACAGCGCCGAGGTAACTGACAAGTTACGTCGGCGTTTTGCTTTTAAGCATTGCACTTGTTGCTTTTCTAATGTACCTTCCCGTAGTTTTCATGGGGACATGCCATGAAGACGTCAATAATGTGAAAACGAAAGAAAAACGATATTAGGAAGCCAACAATGGACTCGACTTCTACCACCACTGCTGCCGAACCGAGCAGTCGACCTACACCATCCCAACTGCAATTCACCGGTACTGGCAAAGAATATTTTGGTATCTGGATTGTCAACCTGTTACTGACGCTGGTGACACTGGGTATCTATTCAGCCTGGGCGACGGTACGGACTAAGCAATATTTTTATGGCCATACCCTGTTAGACGGGCACCGGTTTGACTATCTTGCTACACCAATTCAAATACTCAAAGGCCGCTTACTCGCCGTAGGCTTGTTTGTGATCTACAGTGTGGTGTCGAGTTACTTCCCGCTAGTGGGCGCGATGATGGCATTTGCACTGGTATTGCTGGTGCCCTGGATGATCAATCAGGGGCTTAAATTCAGCATGCGCATGACCCGTTACCGCAATATTCGCTTTGCTTTTAAGGGCAATTTGGGCGAGGCGATGGTGAACTTTGTGGTGCTACCATTTGTCAGTATTTTTACCATGTATCTTTTGATGCCCTGGGTGCTCAAGCGTATTGATGCCTACATTCACAGTAATATTCGTTACGGCGATAAGCCAGTACAAGTAGAGTTAGAGGGCAAAGAATACTATGCAGCCGCATTACTGGTGATGTTACTGGGCATCCTTGTGATGATGTTGCTGGGTCTCGCATTTAGCCTGGCAGGTGGTATCAACATTAACCCTGATGAGCTGGGAGCGGTCAACTTTGGCATGTTCCTGATTGTGCCTTTGTATTTGTTTGTGATTTCTGCATTGCAAGGCATCTACCAGGCGCTGATCCGCAATCATATTCTGAACAATGCGCAAATTGATGAGGTTGCAGAATTTAAATCAACTCTGGCACCGCAGCGTTATGCCTTGATTCTGGCAACCAACGCAGCTGCGATTGTATTGACAGCTGGCCTGGCATTCCCCTGGGCTAAAGTGCGTAAAGTCAGAGCACTGGCTGAGGCAACTCAGGTGGTGTTGCTGCCAGGTGCAGACCATGTCCTGGATAGTGCGCAGCAGGCTGAGTCTTCCTTTGCAGAAGAAGCCGCTAATGTGTTTGACGTTGATATCTCGTTGACCTGATGATCCGGGGATATTTTTACCAGCCAAACAGCAGCCGGGTGCAAGAAGCAGTTGCCCGGCTCAGCGACAGTCACATTGCCATTTACGTGGACGATGAGTGTGTGTGCGAAAGTGCGGTTGAGACACTGACCGTTTCGGCCCACTTACCCGGGCAGGCCAGTGAGCTGACTTTCACTGACGGGGCGCGCTTTGTGCCGCTGGATGTGTCACATCGTTGGGCATTTCAGTCAGGTAAGAGTTCGCTACTGGCTAAGCTTGAGTCCAATCTGGCCCTGATCATGTGTGCCTTGGTGGCGACGCCTGTGTTGCTGTATGCTTTGCTCTTTAAGCTGGTACCCGGGATTGCGGTGACTGCCGTACAGACCATGCCAGATGTGGTCGTGGAGCAAATGGGCCAGCAATCTATGGCGCTCATTGAGCGTACAGTGTTGTCACCCTCGGCACTTTCTGAGCAAGAGCGCTTGGTCATTGAACGACTGTGGCAAGACACCGTTACTCAGCTTGACCTGTCAGCAGAGAAATATCGCGTTGATGTCTATCACTCTGAGCATTTTGGCGCCAATGCTTTTGCGCTGCCACATGGGCAGGTCGTGGTGACCGATGAGTTGGCAAGACTACTGGCCGACAACCCTGATGCGCTCAGAGCCATTCTGTTACACGAGATTGGTCATGTAGAGCGGATGCACAGTGTACGCCTGGCGTCTCAGGCGGCGGTGGCCAGTATTGCCATTGCCATGCTGGTGGGTGACATGGACATAGTTGCTGAAGTGGTATTAGGATCGGGCAGTGCCTTGCTGGATCTGCAGTTTTCTCAAAATATGGAGTGGGAAGCAGATAACTATGCGCTGGCGCAGCTTTATCGTCTGGGATACAGCGGTGAGCATTTTGCTCAGGCACTGGAGTCACTTGCTGAACTTGGTGAGGAACATGAGCAAAGCTGGTTAAAGTACCTGTCTACGCATCCCAGTTTGCAGGAGCGCATTGAGCACGCCAGAAGTTACACCCCATCTCCTTGATAGAGGAAGACAATACGATTTGCTATTGATGAGCGTCTGTTTGCACATCGAAATCGCTGTTTTTGTAAGGCCTCAGTGAGGCCTTTTTCTTTTTTGGTTAGCCATCCACTCATTTTCTATAGCAAAAATCCCCAGACTTTTAAATGAACTATTTTATTCTCTTTTAACCCTTTATTATTGTTCCAAAAATCGCGATTTGCCGGGGGTTTTTACGGCATTGTGCTTATCTTTTGTTATTTTCAGGTTAACTTATGTTCGTTCCTTCCTGTATACTAGAGGATGCTGTGATTGAACTGTGTGCTGGGGAGGCAAATGAAGTTTTTGGTTTTGTTATTGCTCGTTGTGTCGCAATGTGCCAAAGCCCACAACCCTTTGATTGTTGATATCATTAGCAGCGAGAATTTTTCTCAGCGTTATCAGGCATTTTTACAGGGCCGCTCAGTGCTTGATGTCACCGATTTTCGGCCAACCACGCAAGGCTCCCACATTGAAATCATCGAAATGGTGTTGTTGCAGCAAGCCTTGTTCCTGGGCGGCGAAACCCGGGAGGTGGTGTTCAACCCTAAACCATCAGTCAATATCCTCGAATTCACAGACATGATAGCTGGAGAGAGCCTGATCCTGGCGCGTACCGTCTGGCATGAAGATGTGATTAATTATCGTGGCTCAGTGTATGTCAGTGATCCGGTCGTCAAATTCGGAGAGTATGAAGCCGGAATATATGTCGCGAAACGTAATCAGGCGTTGCATCAAACTACTCAGGACGGGCTTGAGCAACTGACGCTGGTGGCTAATCCTCGCTGGCGGGTAGACTGGCACGCCCTGACAAACAGCAACATGAACCTGGTGAGCTTTATTGGCCCGTGGGAAAGCATGCTTAACATGGTAGAAACCGACATCGTTGATGGCATGTTGGTAAATTTTAGTGTGAGTGAATCTTTGCAGCTGGTGTTTGAAGGGCGTGACTATGTGCCTATAGAGGGTGTGAAAATGGTATTGCCTGACTCACGCCACTTTATTGTCAGCAAGCGTCATCCCGAAGGAAGTCAGATATTTGCTGCATTAAACCGCGGTCTTAAAGAGCTCAGACGTCGTGGGGTTATCCGCAAAGCGTTAACGGAGTCGGGGTTTATTAATCGTAAGGTACAGGACTGGAACGTTATCAATCGCGCTATGTTGCCGCAGGAGTCCAGACCATGATCCGCCTGGGCGTTCTGACGGGCTGGTTGCTATGTATCGTGTTCAGTGTGTGTACTGCGGCAACTGAGCTGGCGTCACCCAGTACACTTGAAAAGTCGTTGGCCAAATTAAGTGCTACGCTTAAAAGCGATTTTGACCTCTCGCTATTACCTGAACTCAGAGCGTTGCGACGCGATGCACAGGCGATTGACGCGCTGGAAATTGTTGCGCAAACCTTGTTGCTGGAAGGTCAGATCCGTCAACAGTATGGTGACTATCAGCAGAGCCTGATATTGCACAACGATGCGTTACAACTAGCTATTAAGCGAAAAGATTTGGCGTTGATGGCACAAAGCCGGCTCGCTATCGCCAAGTTAGAGATGGACCTTGAGCGCTATAACTATGCACAGCGCTCTTTGGATGATGTACATCAGTTGATCACCCAGTTGAACAATCATGCTCAGACCATGCCCTATGTCGCTCAGTTACTGCTATTAGAGCACAGGTTATGGCAAGGCTACTTGTATGTGCTACTGGGGAGCTATCATCAGGCGGTGGCTGAATTGCATACCGATGACCTGGTCGTCACGGGCGCACCAGAGTTGGTCGATAAACTGTATCTGGTACGGGCCTGGGCATTGCTCAAACTTGGTCGCTTTCAGCAGGCGCAGCCTATCCTCAATCGGGTCGCGCAAAGCGACACACTCATTCGTAATCAAAGAATGAAGATCCGTTTCAAGCTATTGCAGTCCATGGCCTGGCTGCAATCGGGCGATTTTCAGCAAACACTGGAAACGGCCATGCCTGCGTTAAAAGCAACCTTTGCAACACGGTTTTTGGAGGAGCAGGCCGACTTGCAGTTTGTATTATCCAATGCCTATGTACAGCTGGGTGATTATCAACAGGCACACCTATATCTGAAGCGCTACGCACTGACCAAAGATGCGCTTAACTTTCAAAAACGCAATAACAAGTTGCTGCAACTGGAATCGCAGTACGCACTGGCAACACAAAAGCAGCAACTGAGCTTACTGGAAAAAGACAATGCCTTGCAGGCGCAAGAAATCTTTCGTCACCAACAAATTCTTGAGAACACCCGTCTGGCGCAGCAACGCGGCGCATTGTTACTGATCCTGGCATTGGCATTATTAGGGTTCTTATACTGGCGATGGCAAAATAAGCGTAACCTGTCGTTACTTGAAGAGCAGGTAAAACAGAGAACGGCTGAACTGGATGAGCGGAATCGACGACTGCAAACCCTGAGCTACTCCGACAGTCTGACCGGTTTGCACAATCGGCACTACTTCTTCAGTGAGGCTGATAAACTCCTGACGCAAGCGCGCAGTGCATCGCAGAGCACAATTTTTTGTCTGATAGACATCGACCACTTTAAACAGATCAATGACAGCTATGGCCATGCAACGGGCGATCTGGTGTTACAGCAATTTGCTGAGGTCGTTACAAAAACGCTGAGAGAGCAGGATGAGCTGGTTCGCTGGGGGGGAGAGGAGTTTTTATTGGTGATGCCCCAGACCGATATGTTAACCGCGCAACAGGTGGTTGAGCGGCTTCACAATGCGGTGGCACAGTTTTCGTTTTGTCAGGATAGTCAGCCGCTTAGCTGCACCTGCTCGATTGGTTTTGCCGCTTTCCCGTTACGTTTGGCTGAGACACAGCATGGCAGTTGGGAGCAGGTGTTGGAGTTGGCGGATAATTGCCTGTATCGGGCTAAACATGGTGGCCGTAATGCCTGGGTTGGCCTGAACCTGCCAGCCCAGCCTCTGGGTATGACGTTGCAGCAAGTGCAACAGAATTTGGATGCATTTACCGTAAGCAGCACAAAACTCGCCGGGTAAGCCTTGTTAGTCAAAGGGTGGTGAAGAATAAAATATTGCAGTAGTTGAAGGATGGGGTTTTAAACTGGTGAGCTTGGTCTATGCTCTTTAGATAAGGGAAATATAGATGACTCGCTTGTGATACTTAATTTGCCGGACAACCCCAGAATACTGATTGTTGACGATGATCCCAGCAGCATTCTGATCATCAAAAAAGCCGTGAGTGATTTAGGCGAGGTGTTTTCAACTTCTGAAGCCAGTTATGCGGTGACGCTGATAAAAGAAGTAAAGCCGCATGTGATCTTGCTTGATATCGACATGGGCGAGTATAACGGTGTGGATATTTGCCGTCTGCTCAAAAGTGACCCGGACACCGCGCATTATATCATTATTTTTATTACCGCTAGCCGCGACCCTGAGATCGAGTTTAAGTCGCTGACTGAAGGGGGCGCCGATTATATTCCCAAACCTATAGACCTGAAAATCTGCCGAATGCGGGTCTATAACCAGCTAGCCATACTGGCCTATCAGCAAAATCTGGAGCGCACTTCGCAAGCGCTTTATCAGGAAAAGCAACGCCTGAAAGTGACACTCAATTCTATAGGCGATGCCGTAATAGCGACAGACACACAGGCTGTGATCACTTACATGAACCCCATTGCCGAGCGCCTTAGCGGGTATGCCGCAAGCTATGCAGTAGGAAAGCACATTGAAGATATTCTCGATTTGCGTGATGCATCGTCACAAAGCCGCTCTTTTAACCCCGCCGTGATGGCACTGGAAGAAAAACGCAATGTGGCGATGGCACTCAACTGCCAGCTGCACAGCCGCGAAGGTCAAATTTACAGGGTTGAGGATTCTGCTGCACCTATTCGCGATGAAGACAATACCATCATCGGGGCCATTATGGTGTTTCATGATGTCAGTGAATCGGTGGCGATGGCGGTAAAAATGAACTTTCTGGCCAATAACGACCAGCTGACCGGATTACCTAATCGTATTTTGTTGCATGATAGGTTGCAGCATGCCATTGCCTGTTCCAAGGCCTCCGACACTTACACTGCGCTGTTACTCATAGATCTTGACCATTTTAAATACATTAACGATGCGCTGGGCCACTTTCTGGGCGATGAATTAATCAAGAAAGTGGCAAAACGGCTGGAGTCGGTGATTGACCCAAACGCAACGCTGGCACGAGTTGGTGGTGATGAATTTGTGTTGGTCTTAGAAGAAGTGCGCTCCGTCAATTATGTGGCTGTGGTCGCCAGCAACCTGATTGCCAGCTTTAAAGAGCCTTTTATGCTGGAGCAAAAGGAATATCAGATTTCGGTCAGTATTGGCGTGAGCATGACGGAGCTGGATGCGAATGAGGAAGAGGTCATGATGCGCCATGCCGATGTGGCCATGTACCGGGCGAAAAATCAGGGACGCAATGCGGTATGTTTTTTTTCTCAGGAGCTGGAAGCAGAACTGATGAAACGTCATGGGCTGGAACACTTGCTCCGCGAAGCCCTGGAAAAAGAAAGCTTAAACGTGCTGTTTCAGCCTCAGATAGAGATAGCATCAGGACAAGTGTGCGGCTTTGAGGCGCTGGCCAGGCTGCAGGACAGCGACGGAAATTGGATTTCACCACTGGAGTTTATCCCGCTCGCTGAGGAGATAGGTCTGATTGATACTTTGGGCCATCAGGTGCTGCAAAAAAGCTGTGAGTTTGCCAGCCAGTTGGTGACACTGAGCAGGGATCTTAAAGTGAGTGTTAATGTCTCTGCGCAGCAGATCCGTAACCGGCAATTTATTGACTATGTTGTCCAGTGTCTGGAGTCGAGCCAGGTCCGTAGTAGAATGCTGGAGCTGGAAGTCACCGAAAGTGCCCTGATTGAAGATTTTGAGCAGACGCGAAGGACGTTGTTGGCGCTGTCGAACATGGGGGTCAGCATTGCCATAGACGATTTTGGTACGGGCTATTCCAGTTTATCTTATCTGAAATCGTTTCCGCTTGATGTGCTCAAGATAGACAGGGCGTTTATTATGGATATGAGCACTGACGAGCAGAGCCTTGGCATTGTGCAGACCATTGTTTTGCTGGCTCAGGCACTGGGCCTGAAGCTGGTTGCAGAGGGGGTCGAAACGCACTCTCAGCTGACTGAACTAAGCAGCCTGAACTGTGATGTGGCACAGGGATATCTATATGCCCGACCACTTGATAGTCAGGCGGCCTATGAGTTTGCTGAGCACAATTTGGCAGCGGGTGCCAAGCCAGGGTGATAGCGGGTAAGGCTAAACACGGTTCAGCTAATAGTGAAAAGTCTTTGCGGGAGTCATGTAAAGTGTGCACCATAGACTATAGTTTGAGTGTAGCAGCTGTTTTTAAAGTTATTTTTTCGGTCAAAGGCCAGTCTGTGCAGGCTTATGACCGAGCTGACATCAGTAAAAAACCATTAGAAAACACCCTGTATACAGGGGCAAAGGTCATACTATGATAAGGATCCTGTCGGCAAAACAAGGTAAGCAAACGCGTTGGTTTGCAGGCGTGTTCAGCCTGTTTTTGCTTCTGTTGATTGCACTGGCGTTGTTTTTCTTTGAGCGCAAGCTGCAACGCGAAGTACAGCTTGAAGTAGAAAGCCAGCTCAAACTGAATACAGCGCATATTGCAGAACAATTTGAGCGGCGCTATCGGGCTGATTTAAGCTATCTACACTTTTTGAAAGACACCCCGCCTTTTCCGGGCATAGCCCGCGCATTGAAAAACAATGGCGTTGATCCACAGGACAGCCAGCCCATTGAACTATGGAAAACGCGCATCGCCACCATCTTTAAATCTCTTATTCATAACAACTCCGAGTTATTGCAATTGCGGATAATCATGCCGGATGGCCGGGAGTTTGTCCGGGTGGACAGGCTAAGGGGCAAAGTTGCGCGAGTTTCTGAAGCCAAACTGCAGGATAAATCGAATAAAGATTATGTTCAGGAAACTCTGGACCTGTCCGAAGAAATGCACTTTGCATCGCGTATTTCGCTGAATTTTGAGAATAACAAAGTTCAGCGACCGTTTACCCCTGTGCTGCGTATCGCCATGCCTTTGTTTGATGCAGACAACGATCTGTTTGGTTTATTGGTACTTAATTCCAGTGCCCGGCAGCTGATTGAATTGCTCAATGATGACACCGCAGAGTATTATCTGACCGATCATCAGGGGCACTATATTTATGGCCCTGAGCCGGTGTTTCATTACACCCGGGATCTGGCCAACCCACGTCTGTTTGATGACGACTTTAGGTTACACAGCACGGCAAAAGGGCGGGTTGACGGTGCGGCAAAACACGGCTCTTTGGCAATGCAGGTTGCCATACAGCGAGAGTTAAACAGCGGTTATCAGGGACCTGGGCAAGAAATGGTTATTACCGCCATTGCCCTGCCGCAGCGGGCTGCGGTGCTGTTAAATGAGCGACGCTTGTCAAGCTATATGCTGCTGGCTGTTGTGACCTTGGTGTTGCTATTGTTTATGGGAGGCATTGTACTTTTTTATCGTAATCGTGAGCAGTATCAGGAAGACAAGGCGGTCTATGAGTCTATTATTGACGGGGCTGATGAGCCTATTATCAGTTTTGATACTCAGTTGAATGTGCAGACCTACAACAGCGCGTCTTTGCTGATTTTCCCCAGTCTGGCAGCCAGCGAGCGGCAGCACAAAATTACCGACTTAATTGAGTTACCCATGGATCGTTTGCAGGACGCTGTGTCTTTCTTCAAAAATGAAGACGGCACAAAAGACACAGACTGGTACGAAAGCTACACGTTACAAGACCAGATCCGGCATGTAAATTTTACCGTTTCACCTGTACGCGGTCCCGACAGTCATCTGGTTGGGATCACCTTATTTGGTCGCGACACAACCAAAGAGAAGCTTAGCGAGCAGCAAGTTAAAAGTGCCAACGAAAGTTTGGAGCGTTTGGTACAAGCGCGCACGGCAGAGCTGGAAGCAGAAAAAGCCAAGGCGGTAAAAGCCTCGGCGGTTAAAAGTGCCTTTATCTCTACCATCAGCCATGAAATGCGCACGCCACTAAATGGTATTTTGGGCACGCTTAACCTCATTCGTCGTGAACCGCTCACCAAAAAACAGCTGTCTTATCTGGAAATGACCGAAACCAGTTCGTCGACACTGGCCTCTTTGATCAACGATATTCTCGATTTATCAAAAATTGAGGCCGGTAAGCTGGAACTCGAACAAGAGCCGCTCAATCCTATTTCAGTGGTAGAGCATGTTGTCACTTCCATTTCGCTAAAAGCCTATGAGAAGCAACTGAGCCTGGTGGTGGACGTAACAGATGTTGGCTTTGTTGAGCTGGCAGGAGATGCCGGACGGATTAAGCAAGTCGTCTTCAACCTAGTAAGCAATGCCATTAAGTTCACCAGCAAAGGGTGTGTTTGCGTACGTGCTCAGACTACGCAGGAAGAGGGTAAAGTGTTCCTGACGGTGACCGTGGAGGACACCGGAGTTGGGATAGATAAACACAACCACCATAAAATTTTCTCTGCTTTTACGCAAGAAGACAGTGGTGTCAGTGCGGAGTTTGGTGGCACCGGGCTGGGTCTGTCGATTTGCAAAAATCTCTGTGAATTAATGGGCGGAGAAATTGGCTTTGAGTCGCAGAAAAACGTTGGCAGCAAGTTTTATTTTACTCTGCCGTTTGCGCTGGATACAGCCAAGCCTAAGCCCCATGAAAATACCCTGGATGGACGGCGCTTCGAGCTTTATGTGAGAGATACCCGCGAGCACAGTTATCTTTCACATGTGATAGGTAAATATGGCGGTATTGTGGTGGAGCGCGATGGTGAGTTTGTCGTGCTTGATCATGACCACCCCCATATGCAGAATGTGGTCGATACCCCTATATATGAACGAACCATAGTGTTGTATAGCGAGTTTACGCATCAGAATGTTACACAGGGGTATCTGGCTAAACTGGTTAAACCTATCCGTTTGGGGGCTTTTTTGTCGGTCTTTGACCAGGATGCGATTGCCAAGATGCTGAAAAATCAGCATCAGGTCATGGTACCCAGCATACAATGTACTGAGCAGAACGACCTGGGCGGTGCAACGGTGATGATTGTAGATGATAATCAGATCAACCGGGAAGTTGCCCGGGGGATCCTGCAGGGGATCCATACCCAGGTTGTGACCTGCCAATCAGGCCACGAGGCACTGAGCGCACTATTAAACGCCGAAAAGAACAACCTGCCTGTATTTGCCGTTTTAATGGACTGCAATATGCCAACTATGGATGGCTACCAGGCAACGCGTTTAATCCGGGAAGGAAAAGGGGGTGAGTCTTTTCGTCATATCCCGGTGATTGCGATGACGGCCAATGCGATGTCGGGAGAGCGCGAACGGTGTCTGGCTGCGGGCATGGATGACTACGTGACTAAGCCCATACAGCCCAAGTTGTTGTTTGATGTGTTGTCTAAGTTTAAGTCTTACCAGCAGCCAGCAAAGGATTATTATTCATCACATCAGCCCGCCAATACGCCTTCACCTGTCCCCTCTGGGCAGAGTGTGCCAGTTCAGGAGGCTGGGCAGGCGCCTGAACTGTCGGGTAAAGTGCTTGAGGTGGATGGAACCATTGCACGTTTGCAAGGCGATTCTGAGCTGTATCTGCAAATTTGTATGCTGTTTTATAATAAAGCTCCTCAGAAATTGTTATCTCTGAAGGAACACAGCAAAAAACAAGATCATGCTCAGGTGAAGCAGATCAGCCATGCCTTGCGCGGACAAAGCGCAGACATAGGAGCACAGCGGCTGACCCAGTTACTGGCCAAGCTGGAAGAAGGCGCCAGCCATGAAGATGGAGCCGATTACGACACGCTGGTCGACAGCATTGAAGCTCAGTATCAGGTCCTGGAGCAGGTGCTGCAAGAAGACGTGTTTAATGTGTCACCGGCTTCAAAACAAAGCAATGAAAGTTAGCGACTCGACACAAAGGACAAAGTGCCGGGCACTTCAAAACAATGGCGGGGCGAAATAAGGCGAGTAATGTGACAAACCACCTGGATGCACCACAACAGAACAGCAGGCCACTGTGGCAGCTGCTTTGGCCTTTATTGCTCGTCATGGGGTTGGGCACCTTGGGTGGCTGGTATAGCCACCAGTCTCATCTACAAGGTATTGATACGAGGATAAGAGAGGCGGTAACAGCCGACCTGACACAGCTTACTCAGGCTGTGCAAGAGCGGATGGCATTGTATCGGTATGGCCTGGCAGGCTTGCGCGGTGCTACTCAGACTGTGGGGGTAGAGCACTTTGACTACACGCGTATGCAGCGTTATGCCGGCAGTCGCTATCATGAACAGGAGTTTCCCGGTGCCCGGGGATTTGGTTTTATCCGGTTTGTACCTTTCGAAAATAAAGCGGAGTTTGTGCAGGATGCGCGACAGCAACGCCCTGATAAACAATTTGATATCAAGCAGCTAACGCCCCACGAACAAAGTTTGTATGTGATCCAGTTTATTGAACCTGAATCGCGCAATAAACAGGCTGTAGGGTTGGATATTGGCTCTGAAACAATGCGCCGGGTTGCGGCAACTGAGGCCGCCAGACGTGCCGAAGTAATGCTGACGGCACCCATCACTCTGGTGCAGGCCAATCAGAAAGTACAGCATGGCTTCTTGATTTTAATGCCGGTTTATACCCAAAGTGATGCACCAGATACCCCGGCAGAGCGCATGTCGCAACTTGCGGGCTGGAGTTACAGCCCAATATTAATTGATGAAGTACTGGGTTCATTAACCTGGATTAAACGCAACCTGGTTCTTAAGGTCAAAGACATAGACCGCCAGGCCAGTACCTTGTTTTTTAGCCGCGGCGAAGCACAGATACAGCTCAGCCAGTATCGGGCACATAGTGTGATGCAGTTGTACGGTCGCACCTGGCGGCTCGAACTTAGCCCTACGGCCGATTACATTCAGGGACTTGGGTTACCCAGCCCATACCGGGCATTGCGCGAAGCGGTCATGATCACTCTGGCATTGATGCTGGTGGTATTTTGTGTGCAATTGCTGGTCTTGCGTGCACATCAGTCTAAAGCACATCAACTGGACTTGTCTGAAACCCGCGAGAGGGCGCTATCTGAAGCCAATGCCGTATTAGAGCAAAAAGTTCAGGCCCGAACCGCTGAAATAGAACAAGTGGGTGCACTACAGCGCAGTATTTTAGACAGTGCGACCTATTCGGTGGTGGCAACCGACGTGGATGGGGTCATTACGGTGTTTAACCCTGCGGCCGAGAAATTGCTGGGTTACAAAGCTGAGGAAATGATTGGCAAACTCACGCCCGCAGTGTTTCATCTGGAACTGGAAGTGGTTCAACGTGCCGAAGAACTATCACAGGAGTTGGGTTATCCTGTGGAGTCAGGCTTTGAAGCCTTTGTGGCGAAAGCGCGGCTTGGCAAAAATGACATCAACAACTGGACCTATGTTAAAAAGAGCGCACAACTCACCCCCGTGCGGCTGAGTGTATCACGGTTACAGGATAATCAAGGCCAGCTGGTGGGATTTCTGGGGGTGGCGTATGACCTGACTGAACAACTGGAGCATGAACAGGCTCTGGCAGAAGCCAAACAAGTGGCAGAGCAGGCGACCCGGGCTAAGTCTGAATTTTTGGCCAATATGAGCCATGAAATCCGCACACCCATGAACGGTTTGTATGGCACTTTACAGCTACTGAATGAAGAACCCCTGTCCAGCAGAGCGAAGGAATACCTGGAAAAAGCGACTTATTCAGCCAGAGCTTTGATCACTATTATCAATGATATTCTGGATTTCTCAAAGATTGAGGCTGGCAAGCTGACGTTGGAGGTTCGGCCGTTTAACCTGAGTGAGTTGATCAGCCATATTCAGGCAGATTTGCAAACGGTGGCCTCTCAGAAAGGGATCTACTTATCTGTGACGGGCAGCTTTGAGCACGCTAATTGGGAGGGAGATGCCGTTAGGATCCGACAGATACTACTTAATCTGCTTTCTAATGCCATTAAGTTTACACAACGCGGTGGTGTAGATCTCGAGATTGAAGAAGTACAAGGTGAGCCAGGCGTGGTATTTACCGTGCGCGATACTGGTGTGGGCATTGGCAAAGAAGCGCTGGAGCGCTTGTTTCAACGCTTTGAGCAGGCCGACAAATCAACCACCCGAAAATTCGGTGGCACGGGTCTTGGTTTGTCTATTACCCATTCTCTGGTTGAATTGATGTCAGGCAGTATTGATGTGCAAAGTATGGAAAACGTGGGTAGCGTGTTTACGGTATTTTTACCGTTAGAAAAAAGTGCCAATACACAGGTGCGTTTTTCAGAGGAGTTGGTGGCACTTCCTGAGCTGTCTGGTGTTCGGGTTTTGGTGGCTGAGGACAACGAAATTAACCAGTTGGTGATCCGTGCCTTGCTTGATAAAAGTAACGCGGATGTGGTGCTGGCAGCAAATGGCCAGGAAGCGGTCACTCAGGTAAAACGCCAGCGCCCTGATTTTGTCCTGATGGATATTCAGATGCCTGTGATGGATGGGCTTGAAGCCTGTAAGTTAATAAAACAGCAACATCCGACATTGCCAGTGATAGCCCTGACTGCTAATGTGTTAACCGAAGACAGACAAAAATATCAGCATGCAGGTTTTGATGGTTACATTGCTAAGCCCATTGAGCAAACAGTGTTGTGGCAAGTGATTACTGAATGTGCTTTGCAGCCAGATAACGCGCTGGGTCGGTTGAAATCTGTATAATAGGCTATGATTGTAGTGTTATCCTCGTTAATTAACTCAGGCTGTTTAACCTGTCTTAGTGTTGGGGGAGAATGGCAGAATCCGAGGTAAACGGGATGGAATTCGATGTTTGAAATTGTACACAGTATCGAGAGTTGTACGGTATTGGTGGTCGACGATTCAAAGCTGGTCCGTAAGCTGGTCAGCAGAATACTAAAGCCAGTTTGTCGCACAGTCAGCTTTGAAAGTGCAGAAACAGCGTTAAAAGTGTGTCATAAAATTAAGCCAGACTTAATTGTTATGGACATTAATTTAGAAGGCATGTCAGGGCTTGAAGCATGCAAAGCGCTCAAGGCACAACCTGAACTTGCCGATATTCCACTGCTTTTTATCACCTCAAACCAGGAGCCAAAAGTACAGGAAAAATGTTGGGATGCAGGCGCTGTAGATTTCATTGAAAAACCGCTCGTTGCCAGTACGCTGGTGAAACGTATTACAACCCACCTCAAGTATAAAGTGCAGGCCGATATCCTGACCAACCAGTCGTTTGTAGATGGTCTGACCGAGTTGTATAACCGTCGCTTTTTTGATATCGAAATTGACCGTCTGTTAAAAGATAGCTTACGGCGCCGTGTGCCCTTGACCTTGTTGCTGATAGATATCGATTTTTTTAAGAAATTCAATGACAGCCTGGGCCATCTGGAAGGGGATCAAGCACTAAAAAGCGTGACCAGACAAGTATCTGAGTGTACCCGGCGCCCCGTAGACTTGGTTTGTCGCTATGGGGGGGAGGAAATTGCGGTACTGTTACCAGATACATCAATACACAGTGCCCAACAGTTTGCATCTGAGGTAGTACAAAGCATAGTGGATCTGGCCATTGTCCATCCGTGTTCTCCTCACAATTTTGTGACTGTGAGTGTGGGCTTGTCGTGTACAGGAAGTACCAAAGCTGCTACGCCTGCCGAACTGATTGAACAGGCAGATAGCGCGCTGTATAACGCAAAAGAGTCTGGCCGCAACCAATACCAGGCATGTATGGCTGTGTCGTCATAATAAACCTTTCAAGTTTTGACTATTCACCTGCTTGCAGAGTTAATGTTTTGCTTGATATGGCAGAGGCGCTTTGTTCACTTACTAAAAGGCTAGCCGTTACTTTCTTGACAATACTCTGATGCACAGTGTGCGTGCGGTCTCATCCAGTTTGGAGCCGAACAGTTCAAAGAATGAAATATTGCAGTGTCGTATGTATCCGATACAGGCCAATGCAAGGAACAACCAAATAAGGTGATTTTGCCAGGCATTCAGAGCCCACTGGCCCTGCCAGGTGTATCCGGTCTGATTGAACGGATATAAGTACTGGATTGGCCATTGATACCCACCCGGCCCTCTTGAACCGGTTAGATCGGTGAGCAGGTGTAAATGAACCGCGAAAAATGACATCAGCCATACACACATTTTTTGGGTTCGAGCCAGTAAACTTGCACAAGTTGCGATACTAAGCGCAAACAGCAGGTTATGGCCTAAAACATGATGCCACTGGTGATAGAATCTCGTTGTGCCTGTGAGCCAGTCAGCCAGCAGGCCGATGCCATCTGTGTCAGGGGACAAGCCCGCTAAAGTGATAAGTATCCGTTCTCGCTTCGTTGAGACTGTACTGGCACCGCATAGCCAGCTCATCATCAGGTGCCCACTCGGTGTCATGTATTCCTCTGGTGGTTGTGTTTGTCTATTTAGCAACGCGGCGTCGGACTAAGATTACGCAGCATGTTACATGGCAGGGGTAATCCCATTCAAACAAGTAGCTGTCCACTTTTTCAGGCCAACGCTGAGCTTTGCCGAGGGCTACCCAGATTAAAGCTACAGACATTTTGCGGTTTTAGATAATACAAAACCTGAGGGCGCCTGCACGACTACTAGCTTTGAATGAGTCACTTTTTTGAATGGGTTAGTATAAACTAGCCCCATATTAGATTATACAAAGCAATAAAAATGAGTACAGTGCTACCTATCCAGGCCGTTTATGATCAACTGCTATCGCAACTCACTACGCAACCCCGAGTCCTGTTGCAAGCGCCACCTGGCGCGGGTAAGTCGACCTGGCTGCCGTTGCAACTGATGCTGGATGGACACTTTAAGCGCATCATAATGCTGGAACCCAGGCGACTGGCTGCACGTAATATTGCCCGTTTTCTGGCTGCGCAACTGAATGAGGCTGTCGGTGAGCGGGTGGGTCTCAGGATCCGCCAGGAAGTGAAAGTCTCCGCACGTACCCAGCTTGAAGTTGTGACTGAAGGCACGTTAACACGCCTACTTCAGGCAGATCCTGAGTTGGAAGGGGTCGATTTACTTATCTTTGATGAGTTTCACGAGCGCTCTTTAGCAGCAGATACGGCATTGGCATTTGCACTGGAGTCACAACAGGCTTTGCGTGACGACCTGCGTATACTGGTTATGTCGGCGACTCTGGATAGTGAGCGATATCAGCAATTTCTGGATTGCCCGGCAGTGCGCTCCGACGGACGTAGCTTTCCGATTGATGAGATATATACCCCGCTCAAAGATGAAAGCCGCTGGCTAGAGCAAATCCCGTCCATAGTGCGTCAGGCACTCAGTGATCAGACTGGCAGTGTACTGGTGTTTTTACCTGGGCAGAAAGAGATTCGATATGTATCCGATGCACTTCAGGACACGATTGTTGCTGAACCACATCTGTTGTTAGCAACATTATCCGGGGAGCAGGATAAGCAAACTCAGCAGGCTGCCATTGCACCTGCACCTAAAGGAATGCGTAAGGTGGTACTTACTACCAATGTAGCCGAAACCTCATTGACGATAGAAGGTATCCGTGTTGTCGTAGACAGTGGCAAGCGGCGGGCAGCGCATTACAACCTGCGTACAGGCGTAAGTGAACTGATAA
This sequence comes from Pseudoalteromonas sp. AWH4_217, assembly GCF_056161105.1. Taxonomy (NCBI): domain Bacteria; kingdom Pseudomonadati; phylum Pseudomonadota; class Gammaproteobacteria; order Alteromonadales; family Pseudoalteromonadaceae; genus Pseudoalteromonas; species Pseudoalteromonas sp. AWH4_217. Next base: position 31,119 of record NZ_JBSWYM010000019.1, read on the forward strand.
CCCAGTCTATTTCTCGTAGCTCCGCGGTGCAACGAGCGGGGCGGGCAGGGCGTATTGAAGCCGGGGTCGTTTATCGGTTGGGGAGTAAGGCGTTGTTTGAACGTCGAGATGCCCATGACCGGCCTGATATTCTGTGTAGTGATCTGAGTGGTCTGATGCTTGAAGCTAAAGTGTGGGGCAGCGAAATTCACGAACTGGCGTTACTGGATATGCCCACAGATGCGCAGCTTGCAAAGGCGAATGAGCTGTTAAGCGCTCTTGAGCTGATAGATGATCGTGGACGGGTTACGCCATTGGGCAAACAGGTCCAGTCGCTGGGGACGGATCCTCGCTTCGGGCATATGTTATTAAAGTCACAAGAGTTGGAAGCTGAATATCCGGGTATTGTAGAGCTTGGCTGTTATTTTGTTGCGCTATTAGAGAGCCGGATATCGGCATCCGCTGAACTCAGCGTTGCCCTGCAGCAGCAAGCTTCTCGCCCTCACCCTGCGTTTCGCCAGCAACTGTTATTCTGGTTACGCCGCGCACAGTTACAGCATAGATCTGGTGAACTGGCGATAGAGCATTTACCGCTGGTGGTTGCGCTGGCGTTTCCGGACCGCCTGGCAAAACGTCGTGGGCAGGGCTGGGTGCTGGCAAATGGGGCCGGTGTGAGTGCGCACAAGGAATATTGGCAGGATGCCAACTACCTGGCAATTGCCGATTTAGGCGGACATAAAGGTCAGCAGATATTTAGCGCAACTGCTTTTGAGCCCAAACATGTTCAAAACGCCTTGCCTCATTTGTTTTGTGAACGTGATGTATGTGAGTTTGAGCAAAAATCAGGACAGTTTGTACATGAGCAACGACTGTATCTGGGACATTGGATCTATACCGTGAAGCCTGCGCCCGGCCCGATAGACACTGAGTTACGAACTGAGGCCTGGCTGACTCTGGTTCGCCAGCAAGGTCTGTCGATGTTTAAAGACTATGCGGACTGTGAAGACTTATTGACCCGGATGGCGTTAGTACAAGCGCTATACCCTCAGGAGTTTCAGGCAATTGATGAAGCCAGCTTGCTGACAAAGGTGGATGTTTGGCTTGCGCCCTATCTGAACGATGTGAAACAACTTCCCCAGTTAAAAAAGCTTGATTTACACGCTGCCTTGTTAAGCAATCTGGAGTGGTCGCAACAGCAGCGTCTGAATGCGTTATTACCTCAGCGAGTCACTGTACCAAGCGGATCAAATATACGTATTCACTACCAGCTTGATGGTCCGGCCCGTTTATCGGTGCGAATGCAGGAAGTATATGGAATGAGTCATAGTCCGGTATTATGTGAGGGTCGTCTGCCGGTACTGATGGAACTCCTGTCTCCGGCGCAGCGCCCGTTGCAACTCACCCAAGACCTGGCGCATTTCTGGCAGTCCAGTTACCGTGAAGTACAAAAAGAGATGAAAGGACGCTATCCTAAGCACTTTTGGCCAGATGATCCGGCAACGGCTCAGGCAACGAATCGGGTAAAGAGCCGTATGTGATCCCTGGCTGGCGGGTTGTTTTCAAAAGCAGCTTTAATTCATCGCGTACCGGGCGTCAGTGCGACGCTTTTGTCATCAGAGAATGTCGTTGTTTCGATGTGTATTGGGGTTGCTTCCCGTCGCCATATTACTTAAACCAATGATGGTTGAATCACAGTATGTATTGTTGTGATTCTCGCAATGTTTTGGGGTTGTGCTATTCTGAATAGATCTATCACACAGTGTTTCGGGCGCATGTGAAATTAAAACACCTGCTTATCGCAACCTTTATCGTAGTGACGGCATTACCCCTGTTTATTGGACTGTACTCTCTCAACAGTTACACGGGCGTGCAGTATCGGGAGCAGGTTAAGTCTAATCTGAGTGCGATTTCACAAATAGCCAAACTGCGGATCCTTGCTGGCGTAGAACGCGCAAACGACAATGTGGCGCAAATAGCCAGCAGAACGCAGCTGCGCCGATCATTGGCGTTGTGGAATAACACGCAGGAAACCCAGCACCAGGCGCAAATCACCCGGATCATTAATGATGCCGCCATAGACAGGTCTTACCTTAAGAGCATAGGCGTGTTTGATAGTCAGGGACAGTTTGTTACTGCAACCAATGGGTTTGAAAAGCTCGATAGCCTGGCAGCTGCACAATTTGAAGATCGTCCCATACGTCTGGAACAGCATAATGGGCAGGTGCAGTTAAGCCGTGTGGCGCCTTTGTTGTTAGACGGACGACTGGTAGGCTATGTTAAGGTGAATTTTTCGACTCAATTCCTTAATCAACTGGTCAGAGACCGAACCGGTTTGGGTCAGACTGGGGAATGGCTTATTGCTGTACAGGACAGCAATGGCGACGCCCTGTTTGCGACGCCTCTCAAGTACGACCCTAAAGCCGCGTTCACGCGTACAGTCTCCTTTACCGAAGGCACTGTGCCCATTATACAAGCCTTGTCTGGAAATGAACTCGTCCTGGAGCAGTCCCCTGACTATCGTGGCGTCCCCGTGCTCGCATCAACTCGTTACATCGAACAGTTGGGCTGGGGACTGGTGGCCAAAATGGATGAAAGCGAAGTGAATGCCATGGTCTATGCCAATCGAACGGTTATCTATGCCGCTGAGCTGGGTATTGTGTTAATGGCTGTGATTGTGGGTATTGGGTTGTCGATTTACATTTCTCAGCCCATTGAGAACCTCAAATCCTATATCGAAAAAGTAACCCATGAGGGGGAGCTGAGCGATCCACCAAGGGTCACGCGTGGCTGGCAAGAGGTTCGTGAGCTGACTGCCCACTTTAGCTATATGATGCGCACACTCAGGGCACTGAATGATAACCTGCAAGACAAAATTGATGAACGTACGGCGGAGCTCACTAAGGCGAATGCTTTGCTGGAAAAGACCGCCAACCAGGATCCATTGACGAACCTGTTTAACCGACGTTTTTTTACATTGCGTTTTGAGCAGGAGTTGGACCGTTCATCCCGTTACGGGTGTTTGTTTGCGCTGGTTTTGCTCGATATTGACTATTTTAAGCAGATCAATGACCAATGGGGTCATGATATGGGTGATGAAGTGCTTAAAGAGGTTGCACGGTTTTTATTGGCGTCGAGTCGCAGCTCTGATTTGGTCGCGCGTATTGGTGGCGAAGAGTTCTGCATTTTGATCCCTGAATGTGAACAGGACAAAGTGATTGTTTATCTGGAACGTCTGCGTTGCGATCTGACTGAACTAAACTTTACCGCAAAAGATACCTTGTTTACCATTTCAGCCAGTTTTGGTGTGGCATTTTACCAACCCGGTATGGACAGTGGAAAAATACTTTTAAAACAGGCGGATGAAGCACTTTATGATGCAAAACGCGCAGGTCGTAACCGAGTGCGCATTTTCCAAGGGGAGCTTCATGCCTAGCTTTCAAGCTACTCTTTTTTGTAAACATCACCCGAGCGGCCTGGTATGGCTACCTTCTGGTAAGCGCAGTAGGTGCTTGCCACTGAGTTCCTAAATTGCATTTTAGTGGATTGTGTTTTTTTACAATGTCTTTAATATTAATATTTTCATGGTAACTTAGCTTTAAACGTCCCTGCTAACTATGTCTGATCTTACTTCTTTTGGTTAATTTTGTGTTAAATTTAAGTTGAATATCCAGCTGTGCTTGTTTAACATGATTGCGGCAGGTGGCTGAGATCGTTCTATTCAATAAGAAATGAAAGGAAAAGCCCATGAAAGCTACTACCAAGAAAAACGACCATCGTTTAAATGTGAAAGCAAAGAAATTGAAGCAGTTAAACGGTTATGGCTTGTCAAAAAAACAACTTGCTAAGGTATTTGGCGGCATAACTTCTGATGGCGACCAGCCCAGAGACTGTGAGCAGAGTACTTTGTCGTCGCAATACTGCTAGTGTCGCGCTATATAAAGGACAAAACATGAGTGAGTTTTATCTAGTAACGGGATGGACGTTACGATGTTTACAGCTGATGGTTGTTATATATTTGTTGTATTACTTCAAGCAGTACAGGTTAAATCTTCTGTTCGGTGGAAAAGCGAGTCTTAAAACAATCTCAGATCATAAACTTCATTCATGTTTCCTGACTGCTCTGACGTGTCTGATTTTCAATATAACAAGTGGCCAACTGGCATCATTTATCCTTGCTTTGGAAATCGATTTGCAGATAAAGATCCAGATATATTACTTCACCTTGGTGTGTTGCGGGGTTTCTTATGCGGTTACTCTGTATATTGTGCACTTGATCCGAGGTTGTTTGTTCACACAGGCTGCACGCTATACATTATATATTACTTTCTTACTGGTTCTGTTGAATGCGTTACAATTAATATTGAGAGGTTTCCTTGAAAGCAATACAATTTATGCGTTTTATGGTCCAATAACCGTTTGCGCCAATATTATGATCTGGTTAATTGTTGCCAAGTATCCATTCTATAAGTTTATGGAATCGCGGATCAGACAGGAGGCATAAGCATGCTATTGTTAGCATTGACAATTATTGCGCTATTTTTATTGCTTGCCATTATGATAGGGGCGTGTATTCAGGGGACTGAATTACATGGACCCGAGAAAAAAGTGCAGAATTTCTTTATGCGTTTTCGGGCTGAAGAAGATGCTAAACAAGAACTATATGAATCGGCGTATCGGATCGTTATGGATTTAGGTGATGCACTGGATGAAGAAGATATTATCGCGCAATGTGATGCGGTTCGCAGTGCACATGACCGAGCCCGAGCCTTTCGTGCCAGGGCGGCAGATAACGCCATGCCTGTGTCTTCTTCAGTATTGAGGCAGGGCCTCAAGGTCGTCAAGTAACCCGGTTCTATAATAGGGTTTTATAGACAATGCTGACCTGTGCTCATCAGGTCAGCATATGGATTGTGTTGTACATTTTTAGAAATTAATGACTGTCGACACGGCTTCTTCTTTCGCAGTTTCTATCGACAGCTTAATGGTGCGTTTTTGCCAGTCTATATCTAGCATGCCGTAGTTGCTGCCAGATTTGTTGATCAGGTGACGATTGCTGGTAGTCAGGTCCGCAATATCTTTGCTGACTACACCAACCTGGCCGGTTGGAATCGTCGCACCACTGGCCGCACAGTTACCCCATTCACCTTTTATGCCATTGCCATTCTCGTCTACCTCGGTGTAGCACCAGGGCTTATCATGGTCCCGGGTAATACAACCCTGATAGGTCACGGCAGCGTACTTGGCTGGAAACTTACATTGCTTGGTATAGTTGCCATCTCCTTTGGTATCTGCGTATACAGGCAAGCGCAGCGGGTTCTCAATATGATAGGGCCAGTTTTGACCAAACCCGGAAGCTGTTACCTCATAGACTCTGGCCATTTTACCGTGCTCTGTACTGGCGGGGATATCTTTTTGTAGTAGTTCACCCCAATGCTGGTCGCCGGATAAGAAAATCACGGCCTTTGCGTTGCCTGCATTGATTGATTTTTGTACTAATCGTAACAGGCGTTCTCGCTCCAGAGGAACCTCTGCCCAGGACTCATAGCTGGTGCCTGACATCTCTGATTCTTGCAGGTTACTCAGTGCTTGCTCAAACTTTTTACCATCACCATATGCACAGTAACTGTTACGACTGCGACCCTGATATAAGGGGGGAAGGACTTGGATCCCGCTGGCAATGAGCTTTATTTCAGAGGGCTTGTTGAGCTCCTGTTCCAGCCATTGCCACTGTTGCTCACCAAGTATCGTCGTGGCGTCGCCTTCACATGCGCCATAATTAGAAAAGGTGGGAGAGCGGAAATATCGCGCGTCCAGTGTTATGACATGGGTTTGCTCGCCTTTCTGTCCCAGCATTTTGGCTTCATAAATGCCCGCCCGGCCATTTAGTCTGGGATCATCTGCGGGCGCATCAAAGTGTCTTAAGTATTCGAGCTGGCTTTGTGCACGTTTAGGGTAGTGTTTGCCATCATTATTGCGACCAAAGTCGTGGTCGTCCCAGGTCGCCATGACCGGGATCCCGGCTGCCAGAAATTTTTGATATTCAATATTGCGTTTCTTATCATCATATTTCTGCCTCATGGTGCTCATATCTGTGGTGTCGGCATAGATATTGTCGCCCAGCCAGAAGAATAAATCGGGTTGGTGTCCTATCAGGCGTGCCAGCGCTTCAGGCATATCGCCCTGTGTTTTAAAGCAAGAACCCAGTGCAACCCGGTCAAGGCGTTTGTTCGGTTGAGGGTGAGTGTGGCTTATGAGTGGTTCAGGCTCTTCGGTGGCACACTCTTCCCAGCTACCTTGTTCATCAACATAGCACCAGGGGGCACTATGATTGCGTGTTGTACAACCATAAAATTGCTCTCCCTGATAGTTGGAGGGAAGGTTACAGCTTTTTCCTGTGACTGTGGTAAACGCTGGAATGGTCTCAACTCTGACATTACCCCAGCTAGAGCCGTCAGTGGCTTGCTTCAGGTAACACCATTGGCTACCTGAGTTATTTTTATCGGTGGTACCCTGATAGCTGGCACCCAGATAGCTAAAGGTACTCTGACATTGGTCGTAATGTACCTCAGGTGCACCAAGAGAGTGGAAACTGCTGAGTGCAGCGCTGATGCTAAGTAATAAGCGTATTTTTTTCATTGTTTTACCTGGTATTAACGTAAGCAGCGCGACACGTTTGTGCTCGCACATTCTGTTTGTATTTCCTTTGTTAATTCAACCCAGATTGCCTTTGCTAATTGTAGTGTGTTGGTGCTCGGGTCGTTCTCTTCCTGCTGAGAAGGCGCTATTTTAGAGACGAGATGTGAAAAAATGCTTTCAACTTTATGTCAAAATCATGTTCTGATGCTTTGTGCGTTTTATTGTTGTGTTTTCTTGTCAGTTTGATGTGGAAAATTAATTAATGCCGTATGTGTAATGAGGGGATGATTTATGAGACCTTATTTTTTGTATCTATTTTGTTGCAATGGTTCTTTATTTGTTTCTAATCAATTTTTATGAATATTTTCATTGCTAATTTTGTTTTTGTTGGGTAATTTATTTCTGCTGATTTAGTCTTGTTGTCTATTGCTTTTCAGTGTTATTTTTACTAAATAAGGATGATTTAAATGAAACTTAAACTAAACAAAAAGAATCTTGCGACTCTATCTAATAATGCCAAACCATTTGCGAAAGAGTTAACACCCCAGGTTGCTGGTGGTGCGCCGGTTAAGCCTTGTACGGGTTGTGTAAGCGGGTGTGGTATTATCCCGGAAATGTAATTATTTAATGTTGTATTAAACGGGCGTTGAAGCGTATTTTATACAGCCCGTTTTTTATCGTTAAAGTGTTTGACAAGTTTTTGTTTTATGTGTTTTATTGGTTTTGGTTAGTGAGGGTAATATAAAATTAAATTTAGATGGAATTATCTTTTATAAAACAAAAGATAAAAAATCTAAATCAAAAAGGAAAATTAGCCCTCAAGGAAACTAAACGTATTGGTGGTGGCTGAACAACTCAAACTGGATGTTATGAAGACGGTTGAGAGCGTCACTAAATCTATTATTCAATAATACGCTATCACATTAGATCCAACCCGTTTGTACCATAAAGTGAATTTGCGTGTTTTAGCACTTTGTAACTTTAATCTTTAACTACAATGTGTTTATTCGAAGTAAATGACCGCTTATTTTAATTGGTATATCCGATCTATTTAAACAGAAGGAAACTCGTTATGAAACTAGCAGTGAAAAAACAAAAACTTAAAAACCTGAATGACAGCATGAACATCAATGCCAAAGAAACAATTAAAGTTGCAGGTGGCGGTACAGCGACTTCAGCTTTGAGTGGCTGCAGAGAAGAGCCTTGCCAGCCGTTTTAAAATAACTGGGTGGCGACTTTTACATGGCTCACTTTGTAAGTTTGAGTATGTAAAGAAAGTCTCCTGTCATTTTTTAATCGGGCCACAGATGTGGCCCGATTTTTATTCCGCTTCTTAACACCTTAACTTAGCCCGTCTTCATTGGTCATACCTGATTGACATCAAAAACCAATCTTTTATTACTAGTATCAAAGTATTAAAAGGTGTAGGTTAGTTCATGCATCAAATTAATTTTAATAACTAATTCATGTCAAGGATGCGCTAGTTATGACAGCCTGTTCACTAAGGCAGGGTCTGGCTATTGTCTGACATGGTGTATGTGCCACTTCTGATGTTGTTAAAGCGCCTGCTTGCTATACAGGGGTTACATCAGGGGTGGCTGTGGTATACATTTTGCCGGTTCCCCCAGCCTGGAACTGAGCTGCTTTGTGCTGTAGGAGTTTACGTGCAATTAAAAAACCGTTTGAGTATCGTTGCTGTTCTGCTTGCTGTAATTCCCTTACTTATCACCTGCTTTGTTATCGGCTTGCTGGCATATCAGGAAGGAAAGGCCGCCGTAACAAAAGAAATTGAAAATAACCTGGTATCGCGTCGCAACGCGATGCAAACTCAGGTTGAACGCTATTTTAAAACGATTTCTGATCAGGTCGTGACCCTGGCAGGATCCACCATGGTGATAGACGCCAGTCGGGCTTTTTCCCAGGCATTTACAAGTTACCCACTTGCCACCTCGGATGAAGGTCCCGCTCTGAGTCGTTATTATAGTACCCAGTTTCTCCACCAATACGAGCAAAAAAATCGCGGTGATAGCCTGAGTATGAGTCGGCTGCTCGCAGGTTTGAGCCCCACGGCCCGGGCTTTACAAACCCACTATATCGCAGCTAATCCCCACCCGTTAGGCAGTAAAGATCAGCTTCTGGATGCAGGTGACAATAGTACCTATAGTGCGGTGCATCGACGCTATCACAAAGCGTTACGAGAGTTTCAGGCGCGTTTTGGCTTTTACGATGTGTTTATTACAAATCCACAAGGGGATGTCGTGTACTCCGTATTTAAGGAACTGGACTTTGCCACTTCCTTAACCGTTGGGCCGTTCCGGGAGTCTGGTTTGGCAAAGGCCTATGAGGCGGCTCGTACACAACAGGTACGCCAGGGTCACTTTGTGGATTTTAGTCCCTATCTGCCTTCTTACAATGCTGCTGCTGGCTTTGTCAGTTCCGCGATTCTGGCTGATGATGGCACGCTACTTGGTACTTTGATATTCCAGTTACCTGTTGATGAGATTAATCGTATGTTGACGCTGGATGGACAGTGGCGTGCTCAGGGGCTGGGAGACAGTGGTGAGGTGTATCTGGTCAATCAGCGCAAGCTGTTGCTGAATAACAGTCGATTTTTTGTCGAAGATCCGGGGGGCTTTATCGCGCAGCTCAGAACCTTCAATGTTGATACAACCATGGTTGATAACATTGAGCAGAAACACACGACCATAGGTACACTCCAAATTGATTCTCCCGGCACCCGCGCTGCGCTGGCAGGCCAAAGTGGTTTTGCTATTTTTTCGGACTATCGGAGTGTGCCTGTGGCATCAGCCTATGCGCCGTTGGATATTGACGGATTACATTGGGCGATTGTGAGTGAAATCGATGAAAGTGAAGCGTTTGCAATGATTTCTGAGCTGAAGTATTCCGTGCTCAGTTCCTCTGTTTTGTTCGTTTCTGTGGCTGCGATCATCGCAAGTCTGGTTGGTTTCTATGTGGCGAATCGTGTTACACGACCAGTCATTGCTGCCAGTAAGGCGATCCGTGGCATTGCCGATAATAACGACTTCAGACTGCGTGCGCCCGATGAAGGAGATGATGAGATCCGTGATTTAAGTCGTTCAGTAAATAGCTTGGTTGAGCGGTTGCAGCATAATTTCGCTGACTTGCTACACAGCGCTCATACACTCAAGGAAATGTCAGTGGCGCTCTCTGATCGCGTGGCAGGCCTCATTGATGGTGTCAATAAGCAATCGCAGGATTGTGAGCAGTCGGCTACGGCCGGGCAACAAATGCAATATACGGTACAGGAGGTGGCCAGCAGCGCACTCAATACTTCAGAACAGACCCACCAGGTGAGTTCTTTGACCAGCCAAACTAATCAACTAGTGGAGCATTGCGCTGAGGTCTCAGAGCAGCTGGCTGAAGAAATGGACAAGGTCGGGGATGTGATGAATGGCTTGTCGTCTCAAAGCGAACAGATAGGAAGTGTGCTGGATGTGATCCAGTCCATAGCAGAGCAAACTAACTTACTGGCGCTGAATGCCGCCATTGAGGCTGCTCGGGCTGGTGAATCCGGGCGAGGTTTTGCTGTGGTAGCAGATGAAGTACGGGGGCTGGCGCAGCGCACTCAGCAGGCAACCGAAGAAATTGAGCAGATGATTAAGGCGTTGCAAAGTGGAGTGGGCGAAGCTCGTCAGTCCGTGCAGCAAAGTCGCGAGCGCTCTGTTGATAATGCAGAAACTTCTGAGCGGGCAAAAGACTCGTTGATCGATGTGTCTGATGCCATTGAGCAGATTGTGGCGATGAATACTCAGGTTGCGACGGCAGCAGAAGAGCAATCGGCGGTTGTGGCACAGATCAGTCAGGCCATCAGTGCCATTAGTGAGGAGGCCAATGGTAATCTGGGGCGTAGCCAGGATATTGACGACCGATCACAACATCTGGCGAAGCTTGCCGTTCAGCTGGACGATATTCTGGCACGTTATCAGGTATGATTTTTACTGTCTGTTGCGAAGAGGATCTTTAGCAATATAAGCCACCTCTCCCAGTGGGTTGTAACTACTGGGTTTGTCTATTTGGAACACTGCCAGACGCTGATATAAATGTGGGATCAGTAGATGAGTAAAGCCACCGCCATTGTGCTGTGTGCTGTCTAGCCAGGCGTTGAGCTCGGCAGGCGAAGGTGGCAAAATCAAAGGGCTGGCTTTGTCGTGGTAACGGCGTAGTTTAGGGTGTGCAGGCAAGGTGATCACTGAGCAGGAGTAGTGTTTTTGCCCATTGTCCGGGTGGTGCCACACTTTATATAACCCGCCTAAGCATAATGCGCCATCAGGGGCGATAAAATCATAATAATGCTGTGGCTTGCTCTTGGTGAAAAGGGTTTCGCCAAAGCCTTTTACCACGATAATACAGCGGCTGTAGTGAAATGGCAGATAGGCAGCGCTGCCTTTAACGTGAAGTTTGTCATAGCGACTGTTAAATGACGTGTATTTGGACGGTTTAAAACCTTGCCCGGGCTTTGGCTCTAGCAACAGCCACCAGGTTGCGCTACTGAGTTGCCGCTGGCCATTTTCTTCATGCACAATACTGATGCTGTCCGCTGCTTTTTTGAAGCGGCCAAAGTGCATGTTTTCTCTCGGGTTCGCAATGCCCAGCCCCTCTAATATCTCGATCACAAAGGGATCATCGGTGATATTTAATCGCCCACACATAATACGCTCCTGTTGTCTCTGTTACTTTAACTGACTCTGGTTGTCACTGCTTGATCTGGATTAACCGTTATGTGTTCTCTGTGCTGTTTAGTAGGTCTGCCTGCAGCGAGATACACACAGCATGCTTGCACTTTGGTCAACAGTAATTATACTGTATAAATATACAGGTTGAGGTGTGTTATGAGCAATTTAATTGAACGATTACAGCGTCAGGATTTGGTTTGGCAGGGCTCAGGGCTTATTGGACGTCAGCAACACAGTAAAGAACTCACGGCGACAGGATATACAGAGCTGGATAAACTCTTACAGGGTGGCTTTCCTAAAATCGGCGTCGTGGATTTGCATACTGAGCTAGGCATTGGTGAGCTGAGATTGTTATTGCCCAGTCTGATGCAACAAAGTGGTTTAACGGCGGTCATTAATCCGCCGGCTCGCCTGAATGCCGATGCTTTGCAGCGTATCGGAATGGACACCGGCAAATTGCTGGAAATCACCCCAGGGTGCCCGCAAGAAGCACTATGGGCTGCTGAGCAGTGCCTGAAAAGCGGCGCCTGCAACAGTGTCTTGGTATGGCATGGAGCACTCCAGGTGCATCAGGTCAAGCGTCTGCAGCTGGCAGCTCAGACTGGCGAGGCGTGTCTGTATCTTTTACGTCGTGAACACTATGGCGAGGGGACCTTGCCGGTGTCTTTAAGCCTGGGACTTAACCCACATACCAAAGGTCTGAGTATCACAGTTAAAAAGCGCAAAGGCGGCTGGGCTCAGTCCCAATTTGCACTGGATATGTCACTGCTCTGGCCTGAGCTGACCGAACAATTTCATACTCAGAGCAAGGAAGTACCAGATGTTGCACAGCAGTATTCTACAGGCAGGTAGTGGTAATGACTTTGTGGTTGTATTTACACTTTCCTGCTATTCAGCTCGATAAACTGAAAATCGCGGAGCAAACGCAAAAATCGGATGAGACAGAACCTGATGGTATCACCACTGAGTTATCTCGGCCCTGCATCATTGTCGGTGGGCGTGACAACAGGGTGATGCAGCTGGATCAGGCTGCTGCACAACTGGGGATATCGACGGGTATGGGACTGGCGGCCGCCGCGGCCCGCAGTCGAGAGCTGGTTGTACATCCCTATGATGAAGCCGATGAAAGCCGAACGATCCGTGAAATTGCCCAGTGGTTGTATCTGATCACGGCAGATATTGCTCTGTTTGCGCCTCAGGGCTTATTACTGAAAGTCAGCGGTATGCTCGCCATGTACCGGGATTTATCTCACTACCTGAGCACGTTGCGCTCACATCTGGATACACAGTCCTTTACCTATCGGTTTGCATTTGGCTACTCCCCGGAGGCCGCCCGGTTGCTGGCAAAACAGCATGGCGCTTTGGCACATCAGAACCCCGAAGCGCTTGAAAAAGCCTTACATGGCCTGCCGTTGGTGGCCTTATCACTGCCTGCTAAACAGCTTGAGCGGCTACAACGGGTTGGGTTTAAAACTGTCGGCGAGCTGTTCGCGTTGCCTCTGGTGGAGCTGGGAAAACGTTTCGATTGTGAGCTGGTACAGTATGTGTCCAGGCTGCGCGGGAAAGTGCCTCACCCTGTGACTTTTTATCAACCAGAGCCAGAGTTTGAACGCTATTTGCCACTGTTGTACGACATAGAAAACCTGGACTGGCTGAATAAACCGCTGCTTAAACTGTTGGTGCAACAGGAGCAGTTTTTACGGTTACGTAATCGACATGCCAGACAATTAATACTGACCTTGTATCAGCGCGATGCTGAACCCCTACAGCTTGAAGTGGGTCGTGCAGAAGGTACAGATCGGGCCGATCTGTGGCTGAACTTATGCGACCTCAAACTCAGCTCAGTGACGCTCAATGGTCCGGTACAGGCAATAGGACTAAAAGTTGCACAGATGTGTCAGCCCGATGAACTGATGCATGACTTGTTTGCCGAGCAACGCGGTACGATGACGTCTGCTGGTCTGGTCGCTGTGTTGCAGGCTAAATTAGGTGAGCGTGCGGTACAGGGACTGACAGCCTGTGATGATTTGCGCCCTGAGCTGGCAACTGGATACTGTACGCCACTGAGTATGCCGGGGACACCTTTGTCGGGGACACCTTTTCCGAAGGTACCTTCGTTATACCCTGAAATGGGCTATCTCAGACCCGCCTTTTTACTGCCGAGTATCCAGCCATTACAGCATAAAATTAATGTCCACTTAGGCCCTGAACGGATCTGCACTGGCTGGTGGGATGCTCATGAGGTTGAACGAGATTACTTTGTGGCTCAGGATGCACAGGGGCGCTGGTTATGGGTGTTCCGAGATCGTCAGCAGCGCTGGTTTTGCCATGGGGTTTTCAGTTGATGGCAACGAATAAGTCAGCGATGTTCGCCTTACCCGTTTCTTCACCGGGGATAAAACAGACGGTTGGCCAGGGGACGGATGAGCCACCCGGAAGCGAAAGGCTGCCTGGTTATGCTGAGCTGTTTTGTCAAACTAACTTCTCTTTTTTAGAGGGCGCATCGAGGCCAGAAGAACTGGTGCGCCAGGCTGATTTTCTCGCTTATACTGCGCTTGCCATTACCGATGAATGCTCCTTGGCTGGGGTAGTGAGGGCGCATACGTTAATTAAGGAGCTGCAACTTGATTTACAACTGGTTGTGGGCAGCCTGATGCGTTTTGAGTCACTGGACATGGTGTTACTTTGTCCGGATAAAGCAGCCTACAGTGAGTTATGCCGGGTGATCACCAATGCCAGGCGACGTGCTGAAAAAGGTCACTATCAGCTGGCCGAATGGGATTTACTGTCGTTACGTCACTGCCTGCTTATCTGGTTACCTAAAGGAGATGACCGAGATGAGCACTGGGGAGCCTGGTTGGTACGTCATCATAAACATCGTAGTTGGGTGGGCATGCAGCGCCATTTAGTAAACCAGGAGCAACGTTTTATTGCTCACTGCGAGACATTAGCTGCGCGCTATAAGTTACCCATTACGGCATGTGGTGGTGTGTTAATGCATAGCAGTGAGCGACTCAGACTACAACAGACACTGACGGCCATTCGGCTTAATCTGCCGCTTGAACAAGTCAAAGGCCGGTTATTGGTTAATGCCGAACGCGCCTTGCGTAGCCGGGAAAAACTCAGCAAGCTGTTTAAGGCACCCTGGCTGGCAGAATCTTTACGCATAGCAAAGCGCTGTCATTTTAATCTGGACTCTTTGCGTTATCAGTATCCGGCAGAGCTGGTGCCCGCAGGAAAAACGGCGATGCAGCATTTACGCGATTTAGTAAAACATGGGCAAAAAAAGCGCTTTCCACAGGGCGTGCCGCCAGAGATAGCCGAGATCATAACTAAAGAGCTGGCACTGATTGAGGAGCTGGACTATCCCTACTTTTTTCTCACCATTCATGATCTGGTACGTTTTGCACGTAGCAAAGCGATTTTATATCAGGGGCGGGGCTCGGCAGCCAACTCAGTGGTGTGTTACTGCCTGGAGATAACAGCGGTAGATCCACGCCAGGTGTCGGTGTTGTTCGAGCGTTTTATTAGTAAAGAGCGTAACGAGCCGCCAGATATCGATGTGGATTTTGAACATGAACGTCGTGAAGAGGTGATCCAGTACATTTACCATAAATATGGCCGTAAGCGCGCCGCGCTGGCTGCAACGGTGATCAGCTACCGCTTTAAGAGTGCCGTCAGAGACGTCGGGAAAGCGCTGGGAATTGAAGCAACTCAGCTGGACTATTTTATCCGCAATGTGAACCGTCGTGACCGTGGTCAAAACTGGCAAACTCAGTTGAGTGAGCTCGGCTTGCAGCCAGATTCACTGAAAGGGCAGCACTTCATCAGCCTGGTTGAAGAAATCATGGGTTTTCCCCGCCACCTTTCTCAGCATGTGGGCGGCTTTGTGATCTCTGCTGGCCCTTTGCATGATCTGGTACCCATAGAGAATGCTGCTATGGCAGAGCGCACAGTGATCCAGTGGGATAAAGACGACCTTGAAAGCCTTAAACTGCTTAAAGTCGATGTACTGGCATTGGGTATGCTGAGTGCCATTCGTAAAACGTTTGCACTGATCGCACAGCACACATCAAGACAGCTGGATTTGGCTGAGTTAACCCGGATGGGTGACGACCCTCAGGTATATAAAATGCTTCAGCGGGCAGATACTGTCGGCGTATTTCAGATAGAATCCCGCGCACAAATGAGCATGCTGCCCCGATTAAAACCCGCCTGTTATTACGATTTAGTGATCCAAATTGCCATTGTCAGGCCGGGGCCAATTCAGGGGGATATGGTGCATCCTTTCTTAAAACGTCGTAATGGTGAAGAAGCCGTGACTTATCCTTCCGAGGAGGTGAAGTCTGTGTTGTCTCGCACAATGGGCGTCCCTATCTTTCAGGAGCAGGTGATTAAACTGGCGATGGTTGCGGCAGGCTTTTCCGGTGGGGAGGCAGATCAATTGCGCCGGGCAATGGCGTCGTGGAAAAAAAGTGGTGAGTTGATGCAGTTTAGAGAAAAGCTGATCAACGGGATGCAAGCACGGGGCTATGAAGTGAGTTTTGCTGAACGTATTTTTGAGCAGATCTGTGGTTTTGGTGAGTATGGTTTTCCGGAAAGTCACTCCGCCTCGTTTGCTGTGCTGGCTTATGCATCAGCCTGGTTGAAACACTATTATCCGGCGATGTTCTATACCGCACTATTAAACAGTCTGCCAATGGGGTTTTACAGCGCCTCACAATTGGTCCAGGATGCCAGGCGTCATCAGGTGGAGGTTTTGCCTGTGTGTGTCAATGCCTCTGAGTACGATCATCATATTTGCCAGCAACAGCAGCGATTTGCGATTCGACTTGGGTTGCGTCTGGTAAAAGGCTTACAACGTGACAATGCTGAGCAGTTACTGGCTGCTCGCCCGGGTAGAGGGTTTCAGAATATCGGTGAGCTAAAGCGCATCGGGTTGTCTGGTAATGCACTGGAGTGTCTGGCGTCTGCCAATGCGCTTAAAGCGTTACAGGGCGACCGTTATTCGGCTCGCTGGACACTGATGGATCAGGAACAGGCCTTGCCATTATTTGCCACACGCACGGAGCCTGACGGTACGCATTCGCTGGCGGAATCGCAATCTTGTATTTTTCAGCCAGATGACATGGACGACCTGGTGGAAGATTATGCGGCGCTGGGTCTCACTCTGGGTCAACACCCGGTAACGCTGCTCGATAAGGCCGGTAAACTGGGTCGTTTTACTCGCATGGCGCAGCTCAGTGCTTGTCGGCATAAATCTGTGGTGACTGTGGTAGGGATCGTGACTGGTAAACAGGCGCCGGGCACTGCGGGTGGGGTGACCTTCTTTACGCTTGAAGATGACACCGGCAATATCAATGTGGTGGTATGGGCGGGCACTGCACGTGCTCAAAAGCAGGCTTACCTCAGTGCTAAACTGCTGGAAGTAAAAGGTATTGTTGAAAAAGAAGGCGAGGTGATCCACGTCATCGCCGGTCGGCTGGTTGACCGCAGTGAGATCCTGGGCACCTTGCACAGTAAGTCCCGGGACTTTCATTAAGCTACAAATCAGCCAAAACAAAGCTCAAGACTGGCACAGCAAAAAGCGCTGCGCCAGAATACCTAGGTAAAATTAAGTTCTGAGTCTGAATTTACGAACCAATTGAGCCAGTTGCTCGGCTTGCTTATTGAGCTCCTGTGCAGACAAAGCTGCAACCTGAGTATCCTGCAGTGAACTTTGGCTGGATTGCTCTATTTTAGAAATGTCCCGAGCCATTTCACCAGCCACGACTGATTGTTCCTCGGTTGCAGTCGCTATCGACTGGATCATAGAGGCAATTTCAGACGCACCACGAACAATGTCATCCAGCTGAGCTCCCGCAGCTTCAGCCATAGATACACTCTGGTCAACTTGAGACACGCTGTTTTGCATTGAACTGACGGCATGTTCCGTCTGAGACTGGATCGACTGAACTGTAGAAACCACTTCCTCCGTCGCTTTAGAGGTACGCTCAGCCAGCGTTCTGACTTCATCGGCGACTACGGCAAAGCCACGCCCCTGTTCGCCGGCTCGTGCAGCCTCAATAGCGGCATTTAAGGCGAGCAGGTTGGTTTGCTCGGCAATACTGCCAATCACGCCAATCACGTTACCAATCTGACTACTCAGTTCGCCCAGGTGAGTCACATTTTCAGCGGTTTTCTGCACGTTTTGTGAGGCAGTTTTAATTTTACTGACGGTTTGTCCGACGGTATCTCCGCCTCCTGAGGCCAGTGTACGCGCCTGGTCGGCGTGGCTGGCTGCGACCTGGCTCTGTGACGCAACCTCTGAGACTGTGGCGCTCATCTCCTCAATGGCGGTGGCAACCTGAGTCGACTGATCGGCCGATGAGCGGCTGCGCGAAGCGATTTGGTCATTGGCTTCGGCGATGTCATGGCTCGAAGTACGCACATCATCTACCACCTGAGCAATTGAGTGTAATAGCTCGTTCAAAGAGCGAGCCATTTTATTGGTGGCTTCGGCCAGTCCGTCAATTTCGTCCTGGCCTTTGTGCACGATGTCTCTGTCTGAGATATCACCTGCACTGATCCGTTCAGCGACTCCCAGTACCTGATTTAGTCTGGATACGATTGAGCTGCTAATAATATAGGCAATGGCCATACCCAGAATTGCAGCGATCAGTGTGATCACAATAATCACGATAGAGGTTGAGTTGAGCCCCTCAACTAACAGCTCCAGTGCACCAGTGGCATCATCGATTTCCTCTTTTGCAGAGACATCGAGGATCTTTGCTATATCCTGAATGTATTTTCTGTCCAATTCGCTGAGCGTCGCTGTTGCCTGTTTAAAAGCTGTTGGATCATAGCTGCTGAAGACGGTAGCCGCTTCATCGCGTATGGCTTTATATAAGCGTTTAATGGTCGCGATATCCTGTAACTCATTCGGTTTTTGTTCTAGAGGTATCAAAAGGTTCAGATATTCTTCAAAGCTGGCGGCATCGTCATTAAAGTCTGCTTCTGCATTCGCATTACCCGTTGTATGTGAAATAATCGCGGCTATCATATCGCCGGCTTCATCCACAAGCTCTAAATAGTAACGGACACCCGGCAGGTCATCGTTGAGTGACTCCTGTAAATCGGTCGACTGCATAGCATCGTTAAACTCTTGTTCTTTAAGCTTATCTAGCAGAGACTCTAACTGTTCTCCGGTGGTCGACTCAAGGCGGTCAACCCGGGTTTTTATACGTTGATAGGCATCGGGATCATAGCGACCAAAAACATCCTGATTGACTCGCTGGTGGTAAGTCGTGATGCTTTTGAGAATGTGAGCCATTTTTTCCCGGTCAGCCTGTTTGGCTGATTCATAGCGGTATAACTCGGTGTGTACTTCCTTGAACTTTCGAAATACCTCATTAAACATGGACTTCTTACTGGTATCCCCATTCATATATTCGAGCGCTGCACTTTTGAGCTGGTGTTCGGTGTCGAGCAAGCGGCTATAGAGGATCATGCCCGGGAGGTCATCGCCTGTGACTTCCTGAGCCCGGGCTGTTTCGGTTGCAACTTTAAACCAGACGAGTGTACTGGACATCACCATCAGCACAATAAGAACACCAAAGGCCGAGTAGAGTTTGTTACTGAGTTTCATAGAATCACCAAGTTCGAAAGAGGCGTCATCCGTGGCGTACTTTTCATTGTATTGTCGTCCATAATTAAAGTCGTTAATTGCAAAAAATGACAAGTTTTATCTGCAGTCAGAGTATGAGTGATAGGCAGGCTTGTTGCTTTTTGCTGATTATTTTAAAATTTTGTTTTTGAATCGTTCCAATTTTGTTCCAGTTAAAGAGAATATCTGGTTTATTCTAAAAACAGGGCTAAAGTAGTCTGATTAGAACGGCTCTAAATAACGTGAAATTCATCATATATCTTTGTTTATTATAAAATATTTAAGGTTGAACGCGAAGGGGGAAGTGAGGTTTTACAGCCAATCAGAGCAAATAGAGAAAAACTTATTGTATTTACCTGTCAGGTTATGAAATATTTTATATCTGTATTGTGCTGACCTGGCAGGCGAAGTTATCAGGTGTGCCAGAGATATACGCATGCTGTCCCGGTGATGCCTCTTACACGATTTTTGTTGTAAAAAGGGTAATATTCACTCTCCAGGCTTTCACTCTAATTTGATGATATTCATGTATAAAGGGAACAAAGAAAACAGTGAAACGGGGCTGAACTAACTGGTCAGATGTGTTAGGGTGAGGTGTTATCTAAATCCAACAGGTAAGCGTTATGGCAACACCCTTATTAAAAACCTATAAGAAGTTTAAATGGTTGCCCTTTGGCAACTGGCTATTCAGCAAGGCGGTCTGCAAGCGAGCGCCTTATTTCGGTACTATTAAACCTAAGATCACTCACCTCAGTGAAGGGCGGATCACGGCGCAAATGCCCAACAGAAAAGCCGTGCACAACCATATTGGCACGGTGCATGCGATTGCGCAGTGTAACCTCGCTGAACTATGTGCTGGAGTGGTGACCGATGCCAGTATACCGTCGAAAACACATCGCTGGATCCCCAAAGGAATGACAGTACAATATCTAAAAAAAGCGGATACTGATCTGCACGCAGAAGCGACGATTTCACTTCCACGCGAGTGGCAGGATAAAGAAGAGCTGATAGTCCCGGTTGAGGTGTTCAACAGTGACGGGGTGAAGGTATTTCATGCCGATGTGACTATGTATATTTCGGCGAAAAAATAGTCATTGGCCCGCGAGCAGCGGGCATTTTTCTATCAGAAAGTATAGCGATACTTTACTTCTGCCTGGGTGTATTCCACACCGTTGGTGTACTCCAGCACCGCAGCGGAGCGCTGCGTAAGGTCCAGGCGCAGGCCGATATTAACAAAAACACCATCGTCATCATCTGTAGAGTTATCCAGTAACTCATAGCCCGCTTGACCATAGGCGCTAATGTGTTTGGAGAAGGCGTGCTCGTACTCACCGTAAAGGCGACGTGTATCTGCGGTTGAGTTAGAGCGATTAGTTGACACTTCAAACTCACCAACCTGAGCGCCAACTGCCAGGCGTCCACTGTCCGTTGAATGCAGAATGTAGCCCAGATTAAACGTCGTTTCGTCAACGTCGTATTCCCCATCACTAAGATTGTCGAAGAATGCCAGGCTGTCCGAATGCTGATCGATTTTGAGTCCCATAAAGAGACCGCTGGCAAATTCATAACTGCCCGCAATCATAAATCCCCGAGGAGTAACTGAACCCGGTGAACCATCCAGCTTGGTCTTACCATAACCCACTTCCAGGAAGCTTTTACTCAGTTCAGCAGCCTGAGAGCCTAAAGAGGCAGTAGCCAGTAGCAGGCCTAAAATATGCTTCTTCACTTTATATCCTTTTATTTGCTTAGTATGGGATTAAAAAAACGAGCCTAACAAGCTCGTTCTATTAAAGGCCTGCAATGAGCAGGCCTTTTTTCAAATCAGAAAGTATAACGGTATTTTACTTCCGTTTGGTCATACTCCACACCGTTGGTGTATTCAACGACAACACCTGAGTGAGCAGTAAAGTCAAATCGCAGACCGGCATTGAAGTAGACGCCATTTTCGTCACTAATAGCAGTTGGGAAGTCCAGCATCTCATACCCAGCCTGGGCAAATGCGCTGAAACGTTTGCTAAGCGCATGCTCGTATTCGCCGTAAACTCGACGGGTGTCTATTGAAGTACTTCTGCCGTTTAGGGAAACCTCAAACTCACCTACCTGAGCACCTGCTGCAAATCGACCATTGCCGGTCTTGTGCAATATATAGCCCAGATTAAAGGTGGTTTCATCAACGTCATAGTCGTCACTGATTAAATCATCAAAAACATTTAGGGTATCGGAGTGCTGGTCGATTTTTAGTCCGATGAAAATGCCGTTAGTAAATTCGTAACTCCCTGCAAAAATAAAACCTTGTGGATCTGAACCACTTGGGGCGCCATCCAGGCTCGTTTCACCATATCCTACTTCCAGGTAGCTTTTACTTAGCTCGGTAGCCTGAGAACCCAAAGACGTGGCAGCGAGTAGTAGACCTAAAATATGCTTTTTCACTTTATATCCTTTTATTTGCTTAGTATGGGATTAAAAAAACGAGCCTAACGAGCTCGTTCTATTTTTATAATATGCGTGAAATGTATCACTATCAGATACAAAAGTGAAAGGCTAAGTCTATGTTTTGTGTTAATAAATGTTACCGATGATACGCTTTGGGTGCGCTATTCAACCTTCGCTGGCTTTATCCAGAGGCGTGACGTTTGATTGCTCTGCACGATGGTTTAACTGGCCTTGTATATGGGCACCAGCCTGAATACATAGCGTATCATGTTCAATGTCCCCGGTGACTCTGGCACTGGGCTCCAGCGTGACGCTGTCGGCGCTGATACCACCCTGAACTTGTCCTCGTACCTGAACCTGGTTTGCAACGATATTACCCTCGACAACACCCGTTTCACCAATGATCAACTGAGTCACTTGCAGATCGCCAACGACTTTGCCATCAACCTGAATTTCACCATCACACTGGATGTTACCTGTGATTACGGTGTCGGGGGAAATAAGCGAGAAAGGAAATGAATTTTTCTTTTTATTGAACACGTTTGAGCACTCTTGCCAGTTTTACAGGGTTTATATGCTTTTTATCCTGTAACACCTCATAATGCAAGTGCGTACTGGTACTACGACCTGTGCTGCCCATCAGCGCAATCACGTCTGACTGCTTGACCGTCTGGCCTTTTTTCACTTTGATGGTGTGCAAATGACCATAACGCGTGACAATGCCGTTGGCATGTTGAATTTCAATAAACTTACCGTAGCCGCCATTTTTACCGGCTTTGCGCACCACACCATCGGCTGGCGCAATGATCTGGGTTTTGTGCCAGCCTGCCATATCTACGCCTTTGTGGTAGGCGCGACGGCCAGTGATGGGGTCTTTACGAAAGCCAAAAGCGCTGGAAATATAATATTTGTCGTGCGCAACCGGCATCATTTTAGGCGTTGAATGTAATAGGTTTTCTAACTGATTGAGTTGTACAGAGTCATCTATTAGCCGGGTGTAGTGTGCATTTAACAGCGTGGCATCAACCTGATGATACGGACCACCCTGTGCGGTGTTATTGTCCGTTGTCAGGGATAAGCCGGCTTCGTTAAATCCGGCCATTAGCTGGTTATGGCGCGCCGAAATAATCGTTTGCAATGTCTCAAGCAAAGCGGCCTGTGCATCATCCAGGTCATTGCTGTGTGCCTCAAATTCATGGCTGTCATTGATATCACCAGCGGCAGGCTGCGTATCATTCTGTTGTGTACTCTCTGGCAGAGATAGCGCTGCGTCTGTCTGCTCAGTGATGGACGTCGGCAGAGCACCGACAATTTCACTGAGTACAGTATGCTGTTCGTTTAAGGTGACAAGCTGTGTATGTTGTTCAGTCAGACGTTCGGCCAGCAGCTGTTTTTCTTTTGCCCAGGCTTGCTGTTGAGTCTGTAGTTCAGCCTGTAGGGCATTAACCGTTTTTTGTTGTTTAAAAAACGCTGATGTACTGATAACTAACCAGGTAAGAGCACCACAAACCAGCACCAGTGCAATAAATTGCAACCAGCCGGGCACAACCATCATACTAACCTGACCATTCTGGCGCATCATTAGCTGTTTAGGTTGAAATAGCGATGTGATCAGGCGTTTGATATAGCGAAACATAACACGTAAAAATTTAAATTAACGACTCACTTTAACAATTTTTATGCAAAAAGCCAGTATTTACTTACAAAAAAAAGGTGTACTTAAGCACACCTTTGTTTTGTATAGAAAAGCTTTTGCGTTTGCGATTACTTCGCTGGCAGGATAGTGCCTTCGACTGAACCGAAACCGATACGTGCAAAGCCGTTGGCTTCACACCAGCCACGCATAATGACCTTGTCGCCGTCTTCTAGGAACTTACGCTCTTCACCATTGTCCAGGGTGATGGTATCTTTACCGCCACGAGACAGCTCAAGCAGTGAACCCGCTTCTTCGTGCTCTGGACCAGACTGAGTACCTGAACCCAGCATGTCGCCCGGCAGGAAGTTACAGCCGTTTACTGTGTGGTGAGTGACCATTTGTGCCACTGTCCAGTAGCTGTGCTTAAAGCTTGATTCTGACAGCTTGCTTGGCGCTGCATTGGCTTCACGCATTTTCGCTGTTTCAAGTAGCACGTCCATCTGGATATCAAACGCACCCGATTCACGGTTTTGTGCAGACTCAAGATACTCCAGAGGCTGAGGGTCTTGTTCATTACGGTGCCAGTTAGTGCGATACGGCGCCAGCGCTTCTGTGGTGACAATCCACGGTGATACAGTAGAGGCAAAGTTTTTCGCCAGGAACGGGCCTAACGGCTGGTATTCCCAGGCTTGCAGATCACGGGCTGACCAGTCGTTGAACAGACAGAAACCGAACACATGGCTTTCGGCATCTTCAATCGAGATTGAATCGCCCAACTCGTTCCCTTTACCCAGGTAGATACCCAGCTCTAGTTCGTAGTCCAAGCGCTTACAAGGACCGAAAGACGGTGTATCTGCATCTGGCGCTTTAGTCTGACCTTTAGGGCGTGGGAAGTTTTGACCTGACACGTCAATCGATGAAGCACGGCCGTGGTAACCGATTGGTACCCACTTATAGTTAGGCAGCAAAGGGTTGTCCGGGCGGAACAAGCTACCTACCGCTGTAGCATGGTAGATTGAGGTGTAGAAATCTGTGTAGTCGCCAATATGACACGGCAGTGCATATTCAACGTCGGATTGAGCAACTAATGCCGCTTCCAATGCGCCCTGATGCTCAGAGCCTTCACGAAGAGCACGAGATAACGCCAGACGCAGAGCAGACCAATAATTTTGACCCATACCCATAAACTCATTGAGCTTAGGTGCGTTCGCCGCTTCAACCGCGTCCTGTGCTTCGCCGCTGAAAATACCCGCTGCGGCAACCACTGCTAAATCCAGTACTTGATCGCCAATGGCAACGCCGCCACGGAACTCTTCTGCACTGTCTTTACGACGGAATGAGGCAAAAGGCAGGTTTTGAATAGGGAAGTCGGTGCCGGCCTGGTTAGCGCTGGCAACCCAGCTCTTCAGATTAATGTCGTGCGTTTCGTTGATAAAAGACATGGTCTTTCCTTTTTGCAAGTTTGAGGCTGTTCTCAGATGTGGTGATAGCGTTTTGATTTTTCAATGCAACATCTGAGTCTCAGACAAATTAAACGGCAAAAGCAGCCACAAGGCATCGCCCCAAGCTGCTTTTAAATTTCTACTCTCAAAGGAGAATTAGATCACGCCGCGGCGTTCCTGATCACGCTCGATAGACTCGAACAGTGCCTGGAAGTTACCTTCACCGAAACCACCGTCGTCAACACGCTGGATCATCTCGATAAAGATAGGACCAAACAGGTTCTTAGTGAAGATCTGCAGCAGGTAGCAATCTTCGCTCTGGCTGTCTACCAGGATCTGGTGCTCTTTGATCTTTTCACGGTCTTCTTTAACCCAAGGTACACGGTCAAAAATGGTGTCGTAGTAGTGATCAACAATGTCTAATGTTGCAATGTTAGTCTGGTCAAGTTTATCCAGTGACGCAACCAGGTCGTTGGTCAAAAATGCCAGGTGCTGTACGCCCGGACCATTGTACTCGTCCAGGTACTCATCGATCTGGTTGTTGTTGTCGTCTTTACCTTCGTTAATTGGAATAGAGAAGGTGCCACACGGAGACTTCAGTGCGTATGACAACAGGGCTGTCTTCTGACCTTTGATGTCGAAATAACGGACTTCAGTAAAGCCGAATACGTCTTTATAGAAGTTTGCCCATGTTTCCATGGTGCCTTTGTATACGTTGTTAGTCAGGTGGTCGATACGCAGGAAGCCTTTGTCCTCAACAACCACTTGCTCTTCCAAATCAACAAAGTCTTGCTCGAAGATAGAACCTTTATCACCGAATACGTCGATGAAGTAGATCAGGCTGTCGCCGATGCCGTAGATAGCAGGGTAAGGCAAGTCTTTATGGGTTGAATCAGTTGCTGGTTTTGCACCGCGCTCAACCGCAATTTCGAACGCTTTTTGCGCGTCTTCTACACGCCAGCCCATAGAGCAGATAGCCGGACCGTGGCTCTTAGCGAACTCAGCAGAGAAACCGCCGCGCTCTTTATTCAGCAGGAAGTGAATGTCGTGCTGGTTGTAGTATAGGATGTCTTTGTCTTTAAACTTTTTCAGTTTAGAAAAACCAAAATCGGCAAAAATCTTTTCCATGTAGTCCGCATCTGGTGTTGCGTACTCGGTAAACTCAATGCCAACTAGGCCTAGAGGATTTGTTACTTCACTCATTGTCATACTCCCGCTTAAAAGCACTGGATCGCTATTTGTTTTGTGCTGTGGATGATTAATCAAAATGCTCAAAAGGGGAAGCTATCGGCATGAATTAGACTGTGGGGCATTTGTAAATCTGGTTGGACAATTTAGCTAATATGAACACCAAAATAACCCTTATAATTTTTCATCCAAAAATTGCTCTTTAAAGCGTCAAAATTCATAGTGGGAAGGAAGGTGAAGAAGTGCTAGGTAATAATGTAATATTATGAATTATATGCTCTTATTTGTACTTCTGGATTTTAAAAAGCGAGAATAGCTAATTTTTACTTTTACTTGATGAAGCTCAAAAGTCGAATGTATATGTACACAATAGTTTACAAAGTAGGGCTGAAAATGAAAAAACCGCGCATAGTCGCGCGGTTTTTATCTACTAAATATTTGTGCCAAAGATTAGCGTACGCCGTGCATCAGACGTGTAATTGCTGGAGCTGCCAGGAAGTAAATGACGGCACCACCAACGCCTAACCAGACTAACTGCATAAATACGTCAGAGTACTGTGCAATTGAGCCAACAGCATGACCCGATTCACCTCCACCACTGGTTGCGATGGATGCGATGACACCTGCTAAGTATTGTGCCATAGCGATAGACAGGAACCAGCCACCCATTGCCAGGCCAACCTCTTTTGGCTTGGCTAATTTAGTTACCATAGACAGGCCAATCGGAGACAGACATAGTTCACCCAATGTGTGGATCAGATAACACAATGCAAGCATGTAAGCTGGTACCTTACCACTGGCATCCTGCATAAACTGAATAGCAAAAACCAACACGTAAAAGCCTAAAGCGGCGCCTAGCAGGCCGAAAGCAAATTTACGAGGAATAGAGGGGTTTGCTTCTCGTTGATCCAGTTTAAGCCACAGTGCAGCTAAAACAGGCGCAAACAAAATAATGAATATAGAGTTGGCAGATTGAAACAGTGTGAAGTGAATTGTCGTGAAGCCGATATCCAGATTGACATGATCTTTGGCAAAGAAGTTTAGTGACGAGCCTGCTTGCTCAAACAGCGCCCAAAAAACGGTATTAGCCAAAAAGAGCAGCAACATGGCGATGTATCTGTGTAGTTGTTTCTTATCGCCCGACTGGAAACCACTATATAAGAAGTATGCGATCAAACCTAACATTAAAAAGGCAAGCAGGTATCCAAGCAAAGCACTGTTACTGAGTAGATAGAAAGCAGGTACAACCAGTAATACTGCACTTGCTGCGACCACAGCAAAGCGTGGCCAGCTCGCTTTTGCATTTTCAGCTTTACCAACACCATTTAACCAAGACTTTTGTAGTTGGAAAACCATAACTCCAAAAATCATACCAATGCCAGCTGCCAGGAAGCCATATTGATAGCCCCAGATAGCACCAATGATAGTGGCACAGATAATAGGCGCAAGTGCGCCTCCTAAGTTGATCCCCATATAGAAAATGGTAAAGCCTGAATCCCGACGCGGGTCACCCGGCTCATAGAGCTTGCCTACAATGGTTGAGATGTTTGGCTTAAACAGGCCATTACCCATTACGATAAATGCGAGACCAAATAAAAAGGTCGTGAGGTCGGGTGCCATGAGCATAAACATGCCGACGGCCATCATGATACCACCCAGGATGATCGATCTTTGGTAGCCGATCAGCCGGTCAGCTACATAACCACCCAAAATAGCTGTCATGTACACCATTGAGGTGTAACCACCATAAGTTAAGCTAGCCTGCTTAGCTGCTTCCTCTGCTGTAAGGTGATCAAAGAAGGCGATAGCGACATAAGGGGCAAGAACGGCACGCATACCGTAATAACAAAATCGTTCCCAGAATTCTGCCGAGAACAGCATCCATAACCCTTTAGGATGTCCTAAAATGGTCGGAGCCTGTGTATTTGAACTCATAAGTTTTTATCCAGATTAAAATCACAATGTGTTGTTTTGGCCTTAATATTATCGATGTCGAACGTACTGAAGATGACAGTCATATCAAACATACTTTGAACGGGTGGCCAGTCCCCAAATGATTTCCAAGTTAGGTCAGTGTTGACTAACTATTCATTAAAAGCGCGTCAGTATACCTAGTGGGATGGCGATGGGGAAGCCTTACCAGCTGGGTGGGACGCTTTTTGTATACAAAAAAACCAGCCTGTCAGGCTGGTTTTTGTGCATTTAGAGCGATTGTTCCGGTTATCGGCAGAAGTTGTCGACAAAGGTCAGGTCGTTAATATGCTCAGGACCTTCCATCACTAAAGTTGCAACGGCTGTGTCTGGATTCATTTGCCAGATTTGCGCATTGCTACCTGCTTCGCGACCAGAGACGTACAGTTTGCCGTCGGAGGTAATGGCCAGACCAGAAGCCCAGTTAACACCGTGCTCACCAATTTTAGTCAGTTCCATATTACCTTCATCCAGCGTATACAGTGCCTTACCGGTTAACACGTAAAGGACGTTACCGTCTGCTGAGTACGCGATGTCACCATGGCTGAAATCATCGCCAGAGTAAGACAATTTACCCAGTACGGTTTTTTCACCGCTGTTCATGTCAAAGTCGTACATGTAGGTTTTACTGGTGCTGCGCAAAGATACGCCGTCTGGTGTAACAGCAGAGCGATATAAAGGCCATGAAGTTGCATTAGCTACGCTATATTGCTGGTTGCCATTGAGATCCAGCGCCCACAAAGTAGAAGCTTTAGACTTGCTGTCAGTCTGCTCCATGAAATAAAGCACACCGTCTTTGCTTGCGATGTTAGATGCGGTGTGTGTTACCCCTGACACAGTGCTGTACTGACCAGCGTCAACATCAAAGTGATACACATAACCACTTTGTGATGAGCCGTAATTGTTGATACCAAATAAACCTGTAACACAGTCAGCAGTGACCGAGACGTTGTCCAGTAGTGCACCGTATGAGTCTGAGTTGCCTGCGCCAACGAATTTCAAAGTACTTGCGTCACTGTTTGCCGTTACCGTGATAGTGTAGTGTTGCCAGCGTCGTTGCGTACCATTTAGCTCTGCAATGACCTGGTCGTCCCAATAGACGGTTGCTTTATTGGTGGTGCTATTGTTAGTAACACGAGGTGAGTAGTAAAAACTTACGACATATTGTTTGCCAGCTTCCGTCGCCACGCTTTGGTATGCGCTGTAGTTACGGGTTGAGTCCAGCTCAAGGTATTGCTCACCATCTTGTGCCTGAATAAGGCCAAGGCGGTTTGTCTGAATTTCAAACTTAGCGGAGCTGCGGCTCCAGCCGGGCAAAGTTCTGAACAGACTCCAGGACCCATTAACGGCATCTGACTGTTCAAAAGAACCATTGGTGATCAGGTTTTCACCGGCGTTTGCAGCAAAGCTGCTGATTAGGGCGGCACTCAGGCCAAGCGCAAGAACTGATAATTTCATAGACATACTCCAGGGCTAAATTCTATTTGTGTAAATAAAATGTTATCCCTAATCAATTTTAACTAATCCCATTTTCTTACTTTTACACGGTTTGGTCAATTAGAAATCAAAAAAATGACTGTTAGTTCCGATTTATGCCTCAGTATTAGAATATAAAATGATACCAAAGGATTGGTTTTTATTGTTTATGTACCTAATACTTTTACATGTCATCCGAATAGTCACAGTTCGCATTTTGCACAGTTTTGCATTTTGCGAGGCCTGTCTCGGCCATTTCGCTTAATAAAATTGCACAATGCGAAATGACACTGTTTTTAAGTCATTCAGAGATGATTAGAGCAAGGAGCGTGCCTACACTGGCCTGGTGCAGGCAAACAGATGTATGAGCGTTGTTAATCCTTGCCGCGATTAAGCCAGCGCTCCGTCAGCCAGCCCGGTTTTTGGCCCCTGTTCAGCGCGGCCAGAACCGTAATGGCGCGTTCCGGTGTGATCCGCTGTGTGGCAATATCCTGATAAACCTGTTGTGCGGTTTTCTTTCTTTTTACCGCAGCACCGGCGTCGAGAAACGACTCAACCACTTGCAGTACAAAGCGTGTAACACCAGAGAGGCTTTCCGGCCCCACAGCTTGTTCGTCGCTGGCGCTTTGTTGAGTGAGCCGCTCGGCCAGGTGGCTGAGTTCGGCCTGAGCGAATTCGCTTTGTGCCTGAGGGAGCTTGCTGAGGGTTTGCAGCATGTGTGAAAAGTAATCGCGCTCTATACGATTGACCTTATCAAGTTGTGTCAGCTTATTGAGGTCGCGACGAAACTGAGCATGACTGATCTGTGGCTCCAATAGCCGTTCGCAGCTGGCGTGCAAAGTATGCCAGTGCTGCCAGGCATAAACATAGTTTAGTCCCGGCCCCTTGATGTTTTGCATACCGACAATTAATTGATGTTGTCCGGCCAGCCCCAGGCGGGCGATACGATTGGTGAGCTCATCGGCGGTGATATGCGGGTTGTCTAACAAGTGCAATTTACTGTGCATTATACTGCTCAGAACCTGAGTCAGTTGTTTTCGGTTTGCACTCAGATCGTCTAATGATCTGAGGGAATGTGCCAGTTGCCAGTTCTGAACCCGCAACCTGACAATACCTTGCTGAACTTTACCGTCAATATGCTCAGTCAGTGTTGTCGCCAAAAGGCTGTCATCAAACAAATGCGCGGTGTCCAGCAGGGGAGTCTCAAACAGACTGTTTAACTGCTGAATAAAGTGCTCCGGGCTTTCCCCGCATTTCCATTGCGTCAGCAGGCGTATCAGATCTTGCTTGTCATTATTATCAATTAGTCGGTTAACCCGAGTATCCAGTGCCTGATCCAGATAAGCCTCGAAGCCGTCGACGTTACTCCCGATCACCACTATATGATCGAAACTGAGGTCTTCCACCAGGATCTGTGCAAATACTTTTGACCGTGCAACCCGGTCATTACGGTTGTTCAGCAGAGCGATGGTTTGTGTCTCTGGTTTGTCGTTCAGGTCGAATAAGCCAAGACGGCGCCAGTTCTCCAGAGTCGCCAGGCGCTCATTGGCTGACATACTATTGACGAAAGACTGAGTCAGATGATCAACCGGCGCCGCTGTAAAATGTTGTAATACGCCAACATCCGGCACAATACGCTCGGCGGTTTCTTTATACACATAATCTTTATCAATACCGATGTACTGGGCCATTTTACATACCAGGGCAATGTTGTCCGGGTGTTCTTCATACGGGTATAAGGCGCGGATATCCGGCGTGATTTGAAAACCATCACCCCAGTGCAATTGGATCAGGGTTGATTGCTTGTGGTCCGCAGCGCGATTCAGAATTGGGGCCATGGTTTGTTCAGCGGTAAAGATCTGGGTGTGGCTGCCAATAAAGGCGGCCATTTCCCGCGCAACATCCACACCGCTTGGGCCAAGGATATCTTCATGGTCCGGATAGGTGTTGGTGATAGTGGTGAAGTTATCACGCATCCAGCGACGCAGGATCCGCACATATCTGGGGGTCAGGCCCATACACTCCCATAAAAAGACATCCGCGCGCACCGAGCGGGCAAAATCCAGCACGTCGCTTTGTTCCCAGATACTGGCTTTGTCGAAGGGTCTGAACAGGGGTAATTCATATTGCTCCCCTGAGCTGCGGGCAAAGATCATCATGGCCTCACACCCGGTTGTTTTAGTAACCACGCGCAGTGCCAGGCTACTGAACAATGCTGCTTTGAGCCGCTCGGTCCCCGACTTTCCCCGGGTGCCCCAGCCCCCAATGGTAACGGGGATTTTCGCACGGTTGCTGCGGATTTTGCGATTTAGCCGGATATGACGCAACCAGAAATAAGCAATAAAGGTCGACACAAAAAACACCAGCTGACCTATGCTGTTTTGATAAATAGAGTAAAGGTATTCTTTAAAACTGTAGCCCAGATTAACCAATACCCCAGGCACGCCTGCCCGGGAAAACAATTTTGCGATACCCGGCTCAACCGGGAAGGTGCAGCCAAGTTCGCTGCCATAAGGTTTAAACTCCAGATCAAAGCCAAGTTTGCGCAGTTGTGCAATATAATTTTGTTGCTCCAGCGCATTGCCCTTGCGCAGGCCGTCGATTTCAGCGTAGTTGACTGACAAGTGCCAATAGGCGCGGACCCGTTGCCACAGACGCTGTGGCGGTGTCACCACTAAAATGCCATCGGGGGTGTAATTCTTACTACTGGTCTTGAGTTGATCCTGGCTGAGCACCGACAACAAATAGTCGGGCAGGGGCAAATGTGGCCGTGCGCTGGCTTCTTTAAGGTGGTAAAGCGCCTCGCCCGGGACATTTGTGGCACTGATCTCAGCCGTGGTACAACTGGGCACATGGAGTTGTGCAGAGGGAATTTTGGCTCTGGTATGACTAAAACTCTGACGTTTATCTGTACTGGGTGTGAAAAACTCATGCCAGATCCGCCAGAAGCGTCGGCGGCGTTTGTAGTCTATCTGGATCCGCCAGCCTTGCTTTTCACGGTAGGCGTTAAAGCTCTGTTCATGCTGAGCCAGCATGCTGAGTGCTCGGCCCAGTGTATCCTGGTCGATATCGCCGGGTAAGTATACTGCCTCTTGCTCAGCCAGTACCTGGGCAAGTTGTGCATGCAGACTTTGTTGTGTGAAGCTAAATAACTGCTCGCGGGTTCGGGCAATGTAGCGCCGTACGGCTTGGTCAGGTTCACTCTCCAGAGCCTGATTTAATACGTCCAGATAACGTTGCATTAAAACTGTGTCTTGATTGTCAGAGGTATCGTCCAGTGTTGCTTCAACGGCCTCATTTAGCATGAGTCTGGGGCTTTGCTCCAACAACATACGCTTGACTTCCAGACACTCTTTGCCAAAGAGATGGGAGCGCCATAA
This sequence comes from Pseudoalteromonas sp. AWH4_217, assembly GCF_056161105.1. Taxonomy (NCBI): domain Bacteria; kingdom Pseudomonadati; phylum Pseudomonadota; class Gammaproteobacteria; order Alteromonadales; family Pseudoalteromonadaceae; genus Pseudoalteromonas; species Pseudoalteromonas sp. AWH4_217. Next base: position 63,620 of record NZ_JBSWYM010000019.1, read on the forward strand.
CTCAAATGCATACCCGTCAGCAGAAAAACGAGCCGCGGTAAGCTGCTTAACCAGGGTGAAACGTACTGAGTCGACTACTTCATTTTTGAAGCGTTGTTCCAGTAGTTCTCTGGCCAACTTATCAGGCAGGTTACGCAATTGCTCAATACACACTTGCCGTACTCGGGCAAACGGGTGCTGTGTTAACTCCCGCAACAGCGGAATATCCCGTTCAGCCAGTGGGTATTTATTGGCCAGAATTCGAGGCATTGCAGCCACAATGAACAGCTGATCATTGTGCTTATGTGCTGAGGTATTATCGTCAAGCGTTGTTTCTACATAGGCCCACATATAGCTGCGAACAAAGGTCGGGCGCTGGTGGATAAGAATCTCAAGAATATCGACGATGGCCTGGTAAGGGGTATTTTCTGCATCCAGTAGTTCTATAAGTTCGGCAACCAGTTCGCTGTCCAAGTCCGGATCGACTTTAAATTCATTGATCACGGAAACCTGATTGACGAGCGCGCGGATCATGCCATGACGGACGTGGGCATTGTTACTGGTGGCCATTAAACGCAAGAAAAAGGGTTGCAGATCCAGCTTTTTCCAGGCTTGTTCCAACTGATTGCCTGACAGACGCAGATAACGGTTGGTCAGGGCACCGAGTTTGGCAATAAAGAAGCGTAGATCTTGTTCCAGATCGGCAACCAGAGTTTGATAGCGGCCAATGACCGCACCTTCATCAAACCAGCGAGTAAACGCTTGTTTGTCCTGTTGCAGCTGGGTGCTAGACGCTCCCAAAGTTTCTGCATACTTGAGGATATGTAGCTGTTTCTCGGTAGCCAGCTCTGCTTTGCTGAGCCGTTCTACAAACGACTGATAGTCTGCATCATGCCCTTCCAGTTGTTCGTGAAGCCGCTCAATTTTATGGCGCAAAAACGCAATGGTCTGCAGCAGCTGCCAATAGTCTAGCTGCTCGTCTTTTGGCTGATTTTGTAATAGCTCCCATCCGGCCAGCTCCTCAATCAGCTGCTGGTATTTGTGACGGTGCAGATTCAACCAGAACTGTTCTGTATCGGCAAATAGAATTGCCTGAAGCTGGGTTTTTAATTGGTTATCTGCCATACAGATCCTGCTCTAAAAAATGCGTCAATTGCAGCGACTCAAAGATAATCTCGTCATGTGCAAACGGGTCAAAGCCACTGCGCTGCAAATTGCCCAGTGTGACCTCAAAACGAATGCTGTGGTTATTTCGGAACCAATCCTGTGTCCAGTTCAGACTGATCCAGCCGCCAGTGTGTTCGCTAAAGTCGAACAGCGTTTGCCAGCCCAACGTAGTCAGGTACTGCCAGGTCGCATTAGGCCGGTGATCATCGGCAAACACATAGCCACTGCTCAGGCCGACAGAAAAAATATGGCCCTGATAATATTGCTGCCACACACCACTTAATGAAGCAACATCAAGTGAGGTCCAGTCATCATTAGAGGTTGTCGTAAGTTGTGCACTAAGCTGACTGTCTACTCGGCTTTGATGACGGAGACGGTAACCGCCACGCCAGCCATGGCTATGGTTATGGCGGTAAAAGTTGAACATGGCATTACTGATGGTCTCATCCGCCAGATACTCGTCTTTTTCAATACTGGTGTAGTAATAAAATGGCTGCCACCACCATTGATGGCGCCAGTGTTGATCCTCACGCCAAATCTCTCCAATGGTTACGGCCCACTGGCTGGTCAGGTGTGTTTCCCGGCTCTGTGGCGACTCCTGCCAGCGGTTGTTCCACAACGCTTTGGCAAACCAGTCGTCTTCATCATCAAGCCAGTCATACTGGCCATTGATACTGAATGACGGTTCACTGGTGTTATTCAGGCGAAAGAAACTTTCCAGCCGATACCAGTGTTGCTGATGTCGGTTACGCAATCGTATGCCCAGGTCCAGCGTGTGTTCAGAGCCCAGTGGCTCACTACTTTGATAGATACCATCCCGATTGTATTGCATGACGCCTTCAACATGGGTGAGGTTGCCATCAGTCTGCATAATGGGTTCACGGTAGTGCGTTTTTGTTGGCGTATATACCAGTGTGGGCTGAGGCACTCTGTGTGGCTGCAAAGCAGGTGCCACGGCCAGTTTATGGCGATTGGGGTTAAGTTGCCAGCGATAGAGTCTGGCCAGGCTCGACGTTTGCGGTGCCAGAGTCAGCAGTCCGGCCGGATAAAAGCCTGACTGCTCCCGGCGGGTTTTCTGTTCGACGTATTCCAGCTTAAGGATGGCGTCTTTACTTAGTTTAGCAGTGATCGGGTTGCTGTCATTACCATAGTAGAAGAGTTGCTCAGCACCCAAATCGATCGTTTGCCAGGCGCCTTGTTGGTATGCCTCGACCTCGACACTGAGCAGCTGTGCGGCAAACGGGTTGAGCCAACGCAACACCAGTCCCCCGCTGGCCAGGTCTGCACGCGTTAACCCGAGCTCACTTCGGTTGCTGTCAAGGCGCCAGTGCACGTTGCCATCGGCGCGCTCAACACTGAGTTGCGGTCGTTGATGTTGTTGTAATAACTCCGCATTGGCGAAGTGTAAGACCAGCCTGACCTGCAATGACTGTAACTCCCTCAGATCCAATGCCAGGCTATGGTTAGGGCGTAAGATCAGCCCTGGTAAATCGTCATCGCGACTGGTGTGGCGGCTAAACTGCTCAGCGGCACTGCGTGTAGACAGCGCAGATAAATCGACCAACTGGGTACCTGCATAATTTTGATAAGCTCCGAACGCTTGCCAGTGCCCAAAGCTCTGGATGCGGTTATACAGCATGTCCAGTGCCGGGTTTGGCGAGGATTGCATCAGCCTTGCTGACAGGGCGGTATATTCATGTTCACTGAGTGTCTGGCGCTCAAGACGATAAAGCGCATTGAGTAGCAGAGTGCGTTGCAAAGCATCAGACTGTGCACCGCTGAGCGGTGTTTGATAGAGCAAAGACATAAAGTCGTCATGCCACAAAGTCCCCTTCATATCCTGACCTGAAGTGAGAGCATGCTCAGGTGGTAAAGCATCAAACTGGAGCAGCAACAGTTGGTCGCTACTGAAGGTCAATTGCTCTCCGGGTTGAAGCGAAAAATAACCGGTACTGGCTATGGACAAGCGTGGCTGATCGTGCTCGTCTATACGCAGCGTGGTGGTCGAAGGCACGTCGTTAAATATTGGCATTATATCACTGTGTGCTGAGCGATGTGCTCGCAGCCAGACTATTTCGCCTTGTTGTGTCTCTGCCGCCTGGGCTCTGGCGCTGACTTTGAGCAGCATAGGACGATGAGCGGTGAGAGAGAGGCTTTGATTAACTATCGGGTACGCCGAGGTGTTGCTTGTTTCGCTGAGCAGTGTACTGACACCGTGGTGATGTAGAGAATAATCAACAACTGGTGGATGGCTGGCCGGCACAGTATAGCCAAGTTGCTGACGGACTGGGTGCAAGTCGTCATCGTCTTTATGTGTATCATGCCCTAACCACAGAGCATAAAGGTTTTGTTGTAATTCGACAAAACTGCTGCGCAGTGCTGCCTCGCAGGCTGGCAGTGTTTTGTGCCACATACTGCACAACCCCTGAATGCTGTGAATCGAACGAGTGCTCTGGTAGTGCTTCAATAGTTGCTGAGCGGCATAATGTTGTAACTGAGGGTAAGGGTGGCTCAACAGAGCGCCCAAATAGCGCTCAGCAGTATTGTGTTCTCCCAGCTCAGAAAAAGCGGCCAGACGTAGCTGCCAGGCTCTGATCACGACTTCCTGATGGGGGCTGTCTATCAGTGACTTCAACAAAGGTAACGCCTGCTGTGGGTCTTGCTTTAGCATCATTTCAGCTTCGCCGAGACGATAGTGCCAGTGGCTGGCGCTGAGACTGCTTTTGGTCGTTGAGTGCTGCGAATGAGTCAGCACAAACCGAGACAAACCTTGCTGGTAGGAATGGGCAAGCCTTTGCAATTGTTGCTCCAGGCGATAGGCAATAGCCGGGCTTTTGTCGCTGAGCAAGCCCGGGCGCTGATACAAAACGGCATTGTTTGGCAAAGACTGTAACTCTCTGACACGTAAAGCCAGATCCACCTCAATGGGATCGCTGACAGTGACACTGAGTTGCTGCGCGTCCAGTGGCAGAGGCAGCTCCAGCATTGCAAAATGTCCGGATGGCAAGAGATCTATGGTGTGCCGATAACTGTCTATTTCCACTATCAGCTGGGTAGCTGTGGTTGTGCGTGCATACAGCCTGAGTGTCGGGGACAGGCGTTGTTGATCAATCAGCTCAAACTGAACAGGGCCAGAGAGGGTATGATAGTGCAGTAACTGGCGCTGTTGGGTTGCATACAGGCGGTCGGTTGCAAAACGATAAGCCTGAGTTACGGTTTGCTCACTGACATGAGTGGTAAATGGGTGTTCAGCGCGTTTGGGCTGTAAAAAACGCACTGTGCCTAACGTATCTTGCAACTCTGACAGTCGCTGACGTCCCAGTGCACTAGTTTTCGCCAGATCCGCCGAATGCAAAGCCGAGATAGTGTGATGCTGATAGACCTGCTCCAGCTGCCACTGCAAGTTATCTGTCCAGTATGGGTTAAACAGGGATTCCGGCCAGGTTTGTGCTGCGTCGGTATCAAACAAGCCACGCTCCATGCGCACCAGGTTTAGCAAGGTATCGCCCTGGGCTTCAAGGCGCAAATAGCCTCCGGCTGGCACGGCAATATAGTCGCTGCTAACCAGGCCAATAACCTGATCGTTATTGAGCTTTACGTCATGGCCAAATCGGTGTTTACGCAACTGCGGGGCAAATTCCTCGGCGGGAGAATCGCTTAGAGAGATCTGACTAATCACGGCGTCATTGAGTCGAACCGAGACTATGCCGGGCTGTGCCGGGTCGGGCAGAATGCGCCGGGCGTTTAATTTGAGCTTAGTTGCCTCGGCAAAAAACAGCTGAATACTCTGCCTGTTGTTTAAGCGATAATGTGTGGTGTGGGTCTGCGCTTCATAAAGTTGCATTGCCGGAAGTGCAAGCTTGACCGGAATACGAAACGGATCCCGGTGTCGATGAAACAACCCTTGCCAGGCTGAGAATTGCTGGATCTCTTCACTTGGATTGTAAAAGCGGATCAGGCGCGTAGTGCCAGCAGCAGGCAGCTGACACCGGTTTTGTTCACAGTGAAGTTCAGCCCGGGTAATACGCTGCATGGCGTGAGGAGACTGTCCCTGCCACATTTGAATGACCTGTGCTTCGCTCTGCAGACTGAGCCAGCGGCCAGCCGGAAGCAGGATGAAACGGGAATGTTCTGCATCCAGATTGATGTCTGCGGCATTACGGTGCAGCTGCAATGTACCGGGCTCGAACCAGTCCGGAGCACTGTGCAGTGCCGCGGGCTGTGCCTGCGCAGGCAACCAAGTGCTTGTCAGGAGCAGGAGCAAAACAATCAAATAAGGCATAGGGCAAACTGTTCCAGAGTTTGAGGATTTGATACCAGTCGCTCTCGCATTGGGCGACTTATCTCAATATGAATAAAAAAGCCCGCGGGCAAGCCGAGGCGATGCATAATGTTGCGTGTACCACCCAGCTCAGATACCTGATGCGGGTATTGATAGGTATGCTCGCTGACCTTTGACAGACACTGGGCTAATTGTGTCAAAGCCGGGGTGTATTGTCTGCCCTGACTGATAATGAAATCTGCGAGACGGCCATGTGGTGTACGACGCTTATTCTGATTAAAGCCATGTATTTGGTACAAATGACTGGCTGGATAGCGCCGTGCGAAAGCTTGTGCCGCGGCGGCATGCAAGCCACTGGGACGGTGTGAATAGTCCATACTGTACAGATCTGGGCTTGGTTCATTTCGGTGCTCAGTGTTGATAACCATGACCTGACAGCGGGTATTGAACACGGCTTTGCCAATGCTGCCTGTCAGTTGATCATGAAACTGATGAGGTACGGAGAGCATACAGGCGCTTCCCTGAGGGCGGAAATACAGGTCGCCACCGCCAAACTGAGCTGAGCTGGCACGCAAAGTGACCAACCCTGGTTGGCTTCGCAGTTGCCAGGGCGGCAAGGCAATCGGCTGTGCGAACCAATTGTACAGTACTTGCCAGCTGGGGCTTAGCTGCTCAGGCGTCTCATTGGTGTACCCCTTGCTTGCTAGCAGGAGCGATGACAGAAAAAGAAGTGCTTTAATATTCATGTTGCCACCATTGCGGTTGAGGAGGAGGCGTTGCATATTCTTCCAGCAAGGCAAACCACAGCGGTTGCTCTGCCGACAGGCTTAGCTGATGTAACTGTTCAATATCCGAGCCCACTGTCAGCGTAACGGAAGGGTAAGCTGTCAGTGCCGGGTTTTTCGGGTGCAGTAAGAAAGCGGGTAACTCTTGCTCAGGTGCCAAAGCATATCGCTTGCGCGAAATACTATATTCATTGGTAAAAGCACGACTAAAACGTCCATCCAGCTGGGTATTCATAATGAGTGGGTGTTCAGGGCGATTACCTCTGACAAAGGGTTTGATGACAATCGCCATCGGCTTATCTTTGGCGCGATAATCCTGTATCAGAGTTTGTCCGGGTTGCAACTGGAACAGACGTACTTTCCAGTAATCACGGGGCGTTCCCAGGTTGATAAAATGCTGTGAAGACGCATTTGATAAATCAGGTAAGCTATCCAGCTGCGTGATATCCTGTTCGGTGTAACGGATCCCCTTGTCACTGAGAGTAATTAACCTGGGAACAGGCGCCAGGGCCGGATCACTTTGTTGCAAGCTGAGCTGAGCTTGTTGCAGCTGCGCCAGATTTTCTAACGGCGCATACTGAAACGGGGCCGCCGGCTGCGGTGGTGCAAAGTACTTGGGCGGACTGTAGACAAGTGCAGTATTCGATACCGGTAAACGCACAAACAGGGCTTGTGACAGGTAACCCGTTTGTTTTTCCTCTAAAGGAGGAGGGGCGCTGAATAGCCGTACCTTGAGGATCTTCTGCTGCTCAATAAAATAGAATTCATTATCGGCACTTTGGCTAAACCAGGCACCGACCTCAGTGAAGCCGGTTTGTGGTGCGTCACAGAGCGTGGCACACACATAGTTCTGATGATGCATGGCGCCATGACGACTCTGCATTTTTACGGCTACTTGTTCGGTACTGCTGAGCGTGATCCTATATGCTTCACGGCTCAGGCGCAGAAATCTTTTTTCGCTGTCGGAAATGGCTTCTCGTCGGGTTTCCGGGGTGATTAAACGGTCAAAGCCACTATTCAAACCCGTCAGAACGAGCTCCTCAGAGCGCAATAGCTGCTGCCGGGCATCATAGACCTTTGCCTGTACTGTGCTACCCACTGGACCACGCATATCGAGCTGGATATCGCTTCCACCCTGGACGGTGAACTCGGCCTGGCTGGCCTCATCCAGCTGATAGTAATAGCTGTGCAAGGGGGGAACGATTTGGTCCAACTCGTCCCGCCAGGTAGTGATCATCTCAGAACGAGAGCGGATCACCAGTAATCCGGGTTGCAGATCCGGTAACAGGAACCGCGTCGGGTCATCTGTCTCTATCAGGCTCAATGTCACTGGGGCTTGATGCTGTGTGAGGTCGTGCCAGAACAGTTGCAGATCTTTGCTGTTTCCTTGTGTTTGTACGCTCAGGTCCCCGGTGTTGGTTAGGCGTATCGAAGCGGCAAGCCCAGGTCGGGTATAGTATCCATCCAAGTCAAATTGCTCGGCAGAAAAGTCATAGGTGATCACATTATAGGGTAGGGACTCATAGAGAATATCGGCGTCAAAGTCGATACCTGGGATCCCTTGCGGTGCCAGTTTTCGCCAATCGTAAGAGACTGCATTGGTAATTTGCAGCGGCTGCAAACCACTGTTTCCCAATGTATGGTAACTGGTCATTCGCTCTCGCCATTGCTGAGGCAGCTTCAGCCAGGTACGGGTTACATCATCCGCGTTGGTTGGGGTCTTACCATGGATACGCACGACAACGCCTCGCAGGCTGGGCTCTTCCGGAATTAACCGTAAGGAAATTTTACTGGCACGTGTCAGCTGCTGCCAGTCAACATAAAATGACTGACCAGATGTCACAGCCAGCGCCTGCCGGTCCTCAATCAATTGTTTTACCTGCTGCTGGCCTTCCTCCAGTGCAAGCTTAGACGCATGATGATAAACATGTTTTTCCAGTTCATTGTCCTGACTATCCAGCAGCCGGTATTCAATCGCATAATTGATTGGTTTATCGAAAACGGTTTGACTGGCAAATATGGCGTTCGACAGCACACGAATTGCAACTGTCCGTGATGTAGGAAAAGTATAAATGAGCGGACGATCCGGACTCAGCCAGTGTACCACTGAGCGCGTTTCTTCTTCACTGCGCGCTGCAATACGCTCAGCCGAATTTAGCCAGACGTAAAAATGCAGTGCAACACGGTACCCCGCGAGTAACAGGAGGATTACTAGCAGCGCCTGCAGTACTCGTTTAATCCAGTACATTTGGCCCTCCTTGCATCATTTTTTCAAGTGCTTCTAGGGTAATGAGCCGGTTGCGCTGAGCAAGGTAAACCGCCGCTGTTTTGCCAGCCAACTGCATTTGCAGCCCGAGTAATCCATTGTCGGAAAGTCGGATTGCTTGCAGGGTGCAGTGTGGTTTACCGTCGCACAAGGCACTTAACCAGGGGAGATGCTGGGTTTGGGCATAGCGGCCGATTATCATGTCAAGTCTTTGTCTTTGCTCTTGCGATAACCTGGCCCAGTCATCTGGCCCTGTTGCCGCAAGGCGCACCTGCATAAAGCTGGGGTGAGCGGATACCGCAAGCAGCCGCTCCTGAAGCGCTTGCTCAGAGACGGCGTAGTGCTGCTTAAAATCGGAGGCCAGCCACAAGGTTGCCAGTTCACTGTCTGGGCTGAACAGACGGTAGCCTGATTGCGGAGACGAGCCAATTTCCAGCCCCCGGGTAGCAATCTGACCAGAGACTTTCTCTACTGTTATCCCCAATCGTGTCATGGCCTTATGCAGTGCATTAATGGTAGACGTATGTCGGAAATCAGGTTGAGTAAACTGATACGCAATGGCGCTGGGGCGGATCTGTGAGGGCGCGCTGTGGCTACGTACCTGCAAGCTTAACACAGGCATCCCCGGGTTGTGCCGTACTGCACTTTGGTGTACCACGTTATAAAGTGTTCGTGTGTTGGTCGGTGCCATGACGTTTGCCTCTTCACTGGCATAAGGGTGGGCACCGGCAATGAGCAGTGCCCGGGCACCGCTGGTCTGGAACAGATCCGTTGCAAACTGTAGCGTATTGCTTTCGAACAGTGGCCGTGGCACCTGAATTGTTAGCGGCGCAGTGGCGTTGAGGTTAATGACATAAAACCCCTGCCCTTGCTGGTAATAGCTGACTTCTGGCAAAGGACTGATGATCACCAGACGTTGGGCATCATTCATGATCAGCTGCAAGCGATAGCCTACCATGTTGGCGAGCCGGTTAAGCTGTTGCAGGCGATTGAGATCATCGTCGCCCAGTGAACGTGAACGCAGCTCGTAGGAAAGTTTGAATAAAGGCTCGAGGACCTCGTATTCCCACAATGCAGCTTCGTTTTCTGCAAGCATCCGAAAATGACCGCTGCCCTTGGCACTAATATGTTGAGAAAACTGAGTAACCAACTCTTCAAGTGGCAGACTAATCCGTTCGACAGGGTACTGAGGTGCATTCACGTTACTTCTTGCTGTATGTGACAAGAGGGTGGCGTAACTCAAGTTGTCGAAGAAGGTTTCCAGCATAGCGCCCTGATAGCCAGGGTAGGGCAGGTTGTCCTCACTGAGCAGACCAAACTGGCTACGCTCAAACCCTAACAGGCGGGTTAACTGGCGCTGTGACAGCGAGTCGGGTAGCTGATTGTAAATCCAGAACTGACTGTTGTCGTCAAAGCGCGTTTGCCTCAACTGAGGCCGTGTATATTGGTTAATGGCCCTGAGTTGCAACACCTGATTGGTGTTTAGTGCGCTAATAAAGGCCTGATAATAGGCGCTTTGTGGCCGGGTTTGTTGACTGGCTGCCGATGGTGTCACCCGAGTGCCCAGTGCCAGTGCACTGCTCCCTAAAATGGCGAACAGTTGCCCGGCGGCATCACCTGCCAGACGTTCACTGGTCGGGTAGGGGACGGTCACTATATGTTCACGAACCGGAGATTTAGCCAACGCAAATAAACCTCTGGGGTGTGTTGTCTGAGTATCTTTGATCACCAAAATGGCAGGATTATCAATGAGCACAAAGCCGAGCTCTGCCAGTACCTGAGCAGCGCGGTATTGGGTGTCGGGATCCTGAGGGTTCTCATTCAGCAATCGAATGGCCCCTCTAAAACGTTGCAATTGCTGGGCTTGCTGATAATGGCTGAGGTTCAGCAAGTCGTACCGTGCGGTATACAGATAGCTTTTGTATTCACTGACATGATGACTCAGCGGGGCACTTTGGGCTTCATCAACTGCAGCGGGTTGTGTTGGGCTGTGGATCAGAGATGGCACAAACATGATGGCGAAGCCGATACCAAATGCCAGCAGGCCTCCGATCATTGAAGTCTGAAAAGTGGCCCGCAGTACCAGACCCAGAGCGTTCTTCTGATAGATTTTGAGTGCCAGCAAGGTGGATAGCATATAGCCGAACGCAAATGTGTCCGTGGCTTTGAGTGTCGGGAAGTAATCGACCACAAAGTAATTCAGCAGCAGCTTGTAGATAAAGCCAATGTTGAAAAACAACAATAACAGCCGCGCACCCTCAAAATTTGCATGTTTGAGGCGGGTAAAGTTAAGCAAGATGGCGCCCAGTGATAAGATCACTGTCGTTTCGATAAAGGTCGTGAGTAGCTTACTGGGCTGCATGAGCTGCAGTGCCAGCAGTGCCGGTAACATAATGCCATTGAATTCCCAGCCGTAACGAATATTGGCCCGAGAGGCCAAAAAGGCTGTGATAACCAGGATGATGTACGCTTTAGGCGCAGCCAAAATAGAAGCGGCAACCGCTTCATACATGATGGCGAGGTTTGCAATGCTGAAATTGGTAAACGGCATCAGGACAAATCGCACCAATATAAAGGTGATGGCCAGCTGGACTAATGTCACTCGCATACCATAGCGGAAACCACCATTCCACATCACGTTGGCGGTCAGTGCAATGATCACCAGCCCCAGGCTGTAGAGCTGTCCGGCATAATCGAAGGTAATATCCCACAGCGCCAGCACCTGACCTATCTGAGGCCAGAACAAGGTGTCCATAAACACCCGGACCAGAATACTGATCAGAATAATGGCAAAGAAGCGATCCCGGCCAAACATTTCTGCATATCCCAGCCGCTCCATCACCACCTTGGCACTAAATCGCATCAAGACATAGACAACGATGGCTTCAATCACAATAACGACGGCAGACACGGGGCTGACAATCAGCAAGGGCACCAGATATCCGGGTACCACCAAACCTGTGAGTGGAAAGCCAAAACGCAAGTTCAGCATGCAAACAACCGCAATGCCTACCCAAACGGTGGTGATAACAGACTGGCCCAGCCCGCTTCCATCTGGAAAAAGTGGTAACACCCAATCCATTACAGCGTGCGCTCCTTATTGATGTCGCCGTCGCTACTGGGCGTCACAGACGTAAGCTTGCTCAATAGCGCATGGGGATCTTCGAGTTGCTGTAACAGGGTTGTGATGTCGATAAATTCAAACAAAATACCAGCTACCGAGAAAGGCTCACCTATGGTACTGCTGACCTGGCTTGCGGAGAGTGAGCGAATATTAAGGATATAGGTGTCTGTACCGAGGGTTGCCGGCAGAAATAGCTCGCCCTGTTGCAGGGTCAGGTAGCGCAGTTTGCCTTTGAGTGTCTCTTTTGGCATCGAAGTGATCTTGTCCAGCAGATCCAGTGCGGTCATTTCGAATAGTGCAAGGTGATGCTTTTTAGCCAGTTGTTCCAACGGTTGATTGGTCTGTACTACCTGGCCAAACAAGTTAAATAACACCGCAGCCGTACGGATCTGATTGAAAACTTGCTCCAGCGTCGAGAGCTTTTGTTCCATTTCCCCAATGGCAGATTTTACTTTCTGGCTCAAAGGCTTTTCAAGTGTCAGAGTCAGTGCGCGGGTCAGGGGGCTTAAGGAGGCACGTTGCTGGTTTTGCAGCATTCTGTAGTGGAACAGCAGCTCACCTATCTGACTTGCAAAGCGATTAACATTCTTGATAAACGCTTTTTCATCAAATTGTTCGTTCGGGATCACCGTCATTGCCCAAAACCCCCGAATGTCGCCGGCATACATTAAAGGCACAACAAACTGACGCTCAAGCTCCTGAAGACCACTGAAAAACGGACGTGAGGTTTGTACGGCACCGAAGGCTTTGATGGCGTCGGAATAAGGCGGACGCTGATAATCACGACGCTGCTCCACGATGTCTTCAATATTGCAGTTGATGGCACGGATCTCTTCGAGCCTGTGGTCACCCTCAAGACGGGCAAGAAAAATGGAACGATTGAGTGCCAATTGCTGATTCACCAGGGTAATAATGGCATCCCAGGGCGTGCTCTCGGTGCTGATAGAACGCGGTAAATAGCGGCCCATCATACGTTGATGGACATTGGCAATCAGCTCCAGCAGCTCGTTTTCTTCGAGCCATTTACGGGAGAAAAATACCCATAACATAGTCACTAAGTTAATCACCAAAAGCTGCCCTATGGGCAATAAGTACTGGAGCGTGACCATCACCAGATAACTGGCCAGCAGGCTTGCAAGAGATAAACTGGCTGCGATAATGATGCTCAGTGTGAGCGTATTTTTCTGATATACAATGAGTAATAGTGCCAGCAACCCCAGTTGTAACGCCACAGACTGCCATTGTGCCAGGCGAGTAATTAACTGGTCTTTTTGCAGACTGTCTGCAACATAAGCATGCAAATAGACCGGATTGTTTGCACCGTGCAGCTTGGGTGCCCGCAGTGGTACGCTAAAACCGAGTTGTTGCTGAGCAATTAACACCACCTTGTCTTCGAGCTGGCTGAGTAACACATCTTCTTTGAGCAATCGGGTGCTTGAAAATTTAGGCAGCGCGCTGGGTGATAGCGCAAAGTTGATCAGTTTACCGGTGTTGAGGTGTTGCGGTCCATAAATGCTTTGCCAGACATTTTGACATTTATCCCGAGGCTCACCGAGCACCATGTTATAACCTAACCAGGGTTGTACCTCTGGCAGGCAATAGCGTGGGTCAGCGAAGGGAAAGTACACATTGGCAAACGACATGCTTTGTTTCGAGACAACATCGGAAAGCACAATAATGGCATTCACTTTATGGTTAAGCAGTTGGGTGATGAGCTCAGATTGCTGGCGTTGTAAATTTGGCGACTCAATCACCACAATATCACTGCTCTGCTGCTCAAACAATTGATTAAACTGGCTGTAGACATAGGCATTCAGGCGTGCAAATGAGCCATGTACGGCAAACACCAGAACAACTAAAAATAGCAGTAAAATTGACCAAAACGGCTTTTGTCGCTTGATCATAAAGACTTGTTGTTTGAGCGACACACGCCCCCCGAAATACCTGGTTATGTTAATCGTAAGCAGAAAAGTGCAGTGTCAACGTGACGGGGTCGTCGGTTTCCAGTGCCATAAAATCCAAGCCATGCATGCGTTCTGCTTGCCATAACCTATTGTTGAGACTAAAAGATTTTTGCCATGAGATCAATGCAAGCTGATCTAGCATGATGGTCGCTTCGCCTTGCTCTGGCGGTGCCTGCTTGATTGCCAGTTTGACTGCGCGTGCAGGCAATTGCTCAGGCCCCAGGGTCTGGCTGTCATCCGGCAGGGTAATGTCATGACGAAATGTCTGCCAATCGTAGCTACCTGATTCAATCAGACCGACTTCCTCACTGGAAAATTCCAGGTTGTCTTCCGCGGTGACTATGCTCAGCTCAGCACCCAAAGCGCCAGCATTGTCACCTTTTGCATAGCCAAACAGAGTTAATTCAGAATAGGCTTCTAGTGTCGACTCTGCTGGGGTGATTGGCATGGTACGTAATGTTTGTTTAAACGGCATACGGATAGGCCGATTATTAAACTGTGTTCGGGATAAGCACATGCCTTGCGTGCCACGCATTGCGCCGGTCAGACAGGGTGTAATGTCATCACTTTCATGTTCCCAGCGGGTGACTTCATTCACTTCATCGTCATTGTCCCAGTCTTCAAAATCGCCAAACCACATCAGATCTCGGCCAAGTGTTACGTCTGCGGTGCCTGTGCTGGTAATTTTACTCAAAAACGCGTTGCTGGGTGCATACTCACGAAAATCAACAAGGTGTTCTCCTGCTGCCAAGTTCAATGTGACAGTTTTTACCTCTTGTACACCAGGCGGTGTTTGGAAATAGACATCTCCATAACCTGGTCCGGGCACAATGGCAATCTCAGGGCTCGAAAACTCAGCCAGTCGGCGGATGAGATAGTCACTCAAAAAACCACTCACCAGCTTGGGCTGATAATCCTCCAGGTAAATAGGGTAGGCTCTGGCGGATTGTGTTTTGGGTGATAGGGTTGGGTCGACCCGTACAGAGACGGCAACGCCCAGTAAGGTCTCATGTCGGTTTTGTTCAAATACAAAGTTGCCCAGGCCCAGTAAGGCAGGTACACCGTTATAGAGACCAAAACCCTGAGCCACATGAGGGTGGTGGGCTATCATCAGATCGGGTGCGCGACGACTGACGAATTCAAACCGGTTGTTGATATAACGGGTTGGTGCATAAGAGTACTCATCTCCCCCATGTAGCTGGACAATAGCGTAATCACTGTTGTTACTGGCTTGCTCAACGGCGGCGCTGAGAGCCGTGCTGTCGGTCAGGTCGGCAGCGCCTCCTTTGTCAGCGGTGGCGATATAAGTGACCTGATGGTCTTCACCGGTAATAGAAGTGGCCGACACCAGCCCAAGCGTTGTGTTACCCACCTTAACAAGGCGGGGAGCATAGGCTTCAGTGGTGTTGTTACCGGCGCCACTGTGGCTAAAGCCTGCCTGCTCAACAAATTTGATGGTGTCCTCTAACCCCTTTTGCTGATAGTCAAACACGTGATTGTTACCCAAAGCGACATAATCGATGCCGATTGCGGTTAAGCCCTGCAGGGTATCCGGTAACGAAAAAAAGGCGAACTCTTTGCTTGGGTGAACCGTTGTGGGTGTTGCAAGCACTGGTGATTCGAGATTAACGGAAGCAAAATCGGCGCTAGCCATGATAGGTTTGACAAACTGTGTCAGGGCAATGGCACTGCTTGCGGCATTACCTGGCCGGATCATGGCTTCTTCAACATCGGGTAACAGATTTCCCATAGTGGTCAAAGAAGGGTCCATATAGCGACGGCCAAACATGGTATCTCCACCAAACATCAGCTCGCTGCTGGTGGCACTTACCTCTTTTAACACAACAGGCAAAGGTTGGTCCTGGTATGCTTTGCTGTTGACGACCATCACAATACGTTCATACCCGGGCACTGAGATAGCCAACGTCACGTTGTCGCTACTCAGGTCTGTCAGTGTTAACTGCCCTTGTGCATCGGTACGATACTGGTTATCGAAAAGCTGTACACTCGCATCAGTTAAGGCTGCGTCATTAGAACCCAGCAGCTGCAACGTTAAACCACGCGTTTGATTTTGCTGCTCTTGTTGCTGCTTTTGCTCTTCCTGCTGTGCTTGTGTCGGGCCAGTCTCGTAAGGGTCCTCTACAGAGCAGGCGCTGAGAAAACACATTACGGGAACAAATGGAATTAATTTGTAAATATTCAAGGCTGCCCCTTAACCTGTACGGCTTAATATCTAGGTCTTTTGTATTATAAATTCATTGTTCACCAAACTGCAATCGTTAAGTATTAATAATGCGTACATTGATGACTGAGTTATTGTACGCATTAATACGTATTTTTTTCACAGGGAGAATCTCTCTTTTTCATTATAGTTGCTATGGCTAAAATCTCTGTCCAAATATGTTTACGTTTTGCTAGTCTGGGGTCTATTCTTAGAGTATGATCCCGCAAAAGGTAGAAAACCGTTTTGAGGAACAAATGCGTTTAGAAATTCACTGTGCCGATCGGATCGGTATTGCGCAGGAAATTTTGAATATCCTGGTTAAGTACCGGGTTGATCTAAAAGGAATAGAAGTTGATTCCGTCAATTGCAGAATGTATGTGAGTTTCCCCCCTATTGAGTTTGAACAGTTTCAGAAAATTATGCCTGAAATCAGACTGATCGATGGGGTGGAGGATGTCAGAACAACGGCTTTTCTGCCTTCTGAACGTGAACACAACGAGCTCAACACCTTACTCAGTGCACTTCCCGATGGGGTTATTTCCATTGATGCGAAGGGTTGGGTGCGTCATTGTAACGATGCCGCATGTCGCGACCTGAACCAACCTGAAGCGGAGATCATGGGTGCCAATATTAATAACCTGCTGAAAGGGTTTAATTTTACCCGCTGGCTGGAAGGAAAAGATGTATTGGGCCAAACTACGCGGGTTGAAGTAGGCGGCGAAGACTTTATTGCTGATATTTTACCCATCTCTGTCCCACAAGGTCCTGAAGGAGATGTGCTGGCAGGGGCGGTGATCAATATTAAATCACAAAGTCGACTGGGTCAGCAGGTTAGCGCGTTTCGTCGCTACGGGCAGGAGAGTTTTGCTGCCATCCATAGCCAGAGTACGGCGATGCGACGAGTTGTCCGCGAAGCGCGAAAAATGGCACAGCTTGAAGCCCCAATTTTAATCACTGGTGAAACGGGGACAGGTAAAGAGCTACTTGCACGAGCCTGCCATTACGCGTCTAACCGCTCATTAAAGCCTTTTATTGCACTGTCATGTGCCTCTTTACCTGATGATGTCGCCGAGTCAGAGTTATTTGGCTATGCCGGTTACGAAGAAAACAGTGCGCCGAAACGAGGCGTGCTGGAGCAGGCTGATGGAGGCACCGTATTCCTTGATGAAGTTGGTGAAATGTCAACTCAGCTACAAACCAAATTGCTGCGCTTTTTGCAAGATGGCACGTTCCGAAAAGTGGGTGATGAGAATGAAGTAAAGGTCAATGTGCGCATCATCGCCGCGACGCAAAAAGATCTTCCTGCAATGGTGCAAGAAGGTAGTTTTCGTGAAGATCTCTACTATCGTATCAATGTCTTAACGCTGGAAATTGCCCCTTTGCGTGATCGCAAAGCTGACATTAAGTCACTTGCAGAGCACTTTATTCAAAAGTATGCACAGCAAAGTGGCCATGCAACACCGGCGCTGGATGAGGAGTGCCTGCAGTTCCTGGAGCAATATCCATGGCCGGGTAATGTCAGACAACTGGAAAATGCCATTTATCGTGCTGTGTCTATGCTGGACGACAATGAGCTGCGCATTGAACACCTTCAATTACCAACCTTTACCCATGATCTGGGTTATTTGGAATCGGACTTCGAAGGCACATTGGAGCAGGCGGTTAAGCGTTTTGAAGCAACATTGTTGCGTAAACTCTACCCTGCTTATCCCAGCTCACGTCAGCTGGCTAAACGCTTGGGATTAAGTCATACCGCGGTTGCAAATAAGCTCAGAGAGTACGGTATTAATCGAAAAACAGTGAAAGTATAAGGTAAGGGGACTGTCAGTCCCCTTATTTCTTCGTCCCCATATTTTTAGTTACGCCATCCAGTTTAATATTATCTATACCTTGCTCGGTAAACTTGATAGTGACACTGATATTGTTGCGAACCAGGAAATAATCAATATCGTCCAGACGCAACACATAATCGCCTTTTACGGGGCTCATAAACTGCTTTTTAAATAGCTCAAGTTTGTGATCCCCAAGCTGCCAGCTGAACCCTTCGATAAAACCAGGGTTAAACTCCTGGATCCAGACCTTAGAATCATCTTTGCTCAGTGTAATGGCAACAGAGTACGATTCTGGCAATTGAGCCATATCATAGCTGTTATCGCCAATACGAAACTTTTGAGCATCCCCTTGCCAGCCAAAGCCAAAGTTAAAATCTTTTTCTATGCCGGTGGGATAAACCAGCTGACCTTTGCCGGGCAAATCAAAATCAGCCCAGGCATGTCCTGCGCTGAACAAGGTCAATAAATACACTAGCTTGGTTATATATTTCATCAAGTTACACTCTTCTTAGTCTTGCATAAAAGTTAATGCACAAACGCACTTTTCGCAAGTTGTGGATGAAAAGAGTGGTTTAAATCCTGCTTGTTGTGAACCCCGGCTGTGCTAAACTCGGGTTTTATGCTAACTGGTTGGACCAATAACATGAATTTATATTTCCGCTTACTGTGGTTGTTCTGGCGGATCCGTCAGAACAAAGCCACGCAACCTCTGCTCGACGAGATTGATATTAACTTCAGAGCGTTGCCGAGTGATTGTGATATTAATTTACACCTGACTAACTCGCGCTACCTCGCCATGATGGATTTAGCGCGTACCTGGATGACTGAGCGAGTTGGGCTTTTCAGTGCGATTATGAAACGTCGCTGGTTTCCCATTGTGAATGCTACTGCGATAACCTATATCCGAGACATCAAACCACTGCAAGAGTTTACTGTGTCAACGCGGCTAGTTGGATGGGATCACAAATATTTTTATATTGAGCAGAAGTTTCATTCAGAGCGCGGTCTGCATGCTATCGCTTATGTGCGTGGCGTGTTTAAAAGTCGTCAGGGCGTGATCAGTGTTGAAGAAATGCTGGAAGTTGCCGAGTTTACCGGTGAAGCGCCAATTTTGCCTGAAGAAGTGGTTCACTGGAAAGAAATGCTGGAGCAAAAGAAAGCACGCAATAATAAAGTGGCATAAAGGGTCATAGTGTTTATGACCCCTGGGGATTGAGAAAGTAACTCTGTATCGTGCCCACATAGTGTGGGCACCTTAAATCATTAGAACTTGTATTTCACACCGAACATGGCAACAATCGGGTCTAACTCTACATCTGAAGTTAGCGCTTGCTTACCGTCTGCGTAAACGGTTGCATCAGTATTGATGTCCATCTTAGAAATCATACCGTGCAGGCCCCACTTGTCGTTCAGGTCATAGTTGAAACCGACCTGAAGTGCTACACCAAATGAACTGTCCAGATCCACCTTAACATCATCAGTGCCTAATACACCCTTAAGTGCCGCACTTGCTTCTTCGTCGAAGAACACTGTGTAGTTCAGACCTGCACCGATGAATGGGCGGAACTTATCATTTGCACCGAAAAAGTGATACTGCGCCAATAATGTCGGCGGTAAGTGCTTAACAGAAGCAATCTCTACGCCACCCAGTTGCGTGCTCGGGCTACCCGGAATATAGCCAACTCCTTCAACTGTGTGCGAAAACGGAGTCGCTGCAATTAATTCAAATACAATGTTATCGTTGTACTGGTAGTCAAATGTAAGACCCAGTTGCGTATCAGAGTCAGCCACCAAGCCTGCTGTTTTGATTTCATTCAATGCAGAGCCAGTATCACTCGGATTAACGTTAATTGCGCCCACATTTACACTGAATTGAGCCTGAGCCAGTGGAGCAGTCAACATCAGCGTAGATAGGATAGCGGCAGTAAGTTTTTTCATTTTCATCTCCTGAACCTGTACAAGGTAAATCTTTTTGTTGCAGCTATCATAGGCTGATGGGATTTTTCAAAAACTGTTCTAGATCAATATTCAAATTGCGAGGTTTCAGAAAAAATTGAAAACTTGATTTAGATTAAGTTTTTGACTCAGATGGCCTGGGATGGCAGCTTAATTATCCTGGATCATTTCGGTTTCACAGCCGCCCAGATGTTTCAGGAGTTCATCAAGGTGGCGCTTAGTGACGTCATTGAGCATGTCGCGATTGAAGCGCAGTGCCAGCTGGCACATTTTGGTATCGACAAAGCCTTCAACCGCCACGATGCGAACGGGCACTGCGTATAAAGGAGAGATCAGCAAATTTCCACCGTTCAGATCAAAGACATCCAGCTCAAGTTCATAGGTATTAAACAAGTGCATTTCTCGGCTATACGGCGATTGCAACAACATGCCAGTTTGACTGATGTTTTTTACGTGCCCCGATAATGTGCGGCTACCAGTGCGGATCCGAACACTGTGTTCTGGCAAACCGGATAGTCTGATGGCACCACGACGGCTGATGGTGTTCCAGGATTTATGAACCGTTTCTTCGAGCTTGTCGGCGGTAAAGGGTTTCATCATATATTGTGATACCCCATTTTGGATAGCGCAAACCACATGCTCCCTGTCCCCCAGCGAACTCATCATGATGAAGGGGGTTTTACTGTGCTTTTTCGACTTTCTGACTCGTTTAAGCAGTTCCTCTCCGTCGATGTTTGGCATTTGCCAGTCTGCAATGATGATATCGATATGGCGGGCGTCGAGCAGTTCTAGTGCAGCCTGACCATCCTCTGCGGTGTAGACATTTTCTGCGCCTAACCGGTTGACTAAAGTAGTACGAACCAGGTTTCTAACCAGCTGGCAGTCGTCGACGACCAAAAAACTGACATCCTGCATTACTAGTTCCTTATCTTGCAGCAATTATAACCCAATAGTGACTTCCGGGACCCAAGATTAGGTTATCAATACTAACCTTCACATACTTAGTTCTAGCATACACAGGGCAATTGACAACTTGTTATCGAAATTGACCAATATATGACAGAGTCCTGGGTGTTATTGTGTTCTTCGCAATGGGTGTTTGTCACAAAACTGCCTTGCAGACGACATGAACTGGTCACGCTCAGGCGGTGTAATCGGGAGAGAAAAGCATGACCACTGGATACCAAGTGACACGCGTTGTGTGACTGAACCGGATCCCAGTGCGCTCAATATTCAGAACACAGGAAATGTAGAGTATGCCTTCCCATGCGACGAAATCTGCTGCTAAACACAGCCCGCAACATGATACCGTCAACACCCTGAGACGTTTGATTACCGCGCCGTCTGTCACCCCTGATGATGCCGGTACAATAGAATATCTTTCACAGCGCCTGAGTACTTTAGGATTTGAATGTACGCCACTTGACTGTAATGGCGTTCGCAATTTGGTTGCCAGACGGCAGTTTGGCCCAGGTCCTGTTATGGCTTTTGCGGGGCATGTTGATGTCGTACCGGCCAATCCAAGAGGCTGGATAGCACATCCTTTCGCTGCGGCTGTGATTGATGACGTTATATATGGACGTGGAGCGGCAGATATGAAAGGCGGTGTGGCTGCTATGCTCAGTGCAACTGAACGTTTGTGTGAACAGGCGCAGCATTGTCAGGGCACGCTATTTTGGTTAATCACTTCAGATGAAGAAGGTGAAGCCGAATATGGCTCTAAAATCATGGCAGAGTATTTGGCTCAACAAGGCGTTACACTCGATGCTTGTCTGGTTGGCGAGCCTACTTCACATCAACAGGTTGGTGACACGATTAAAAATGGCCGTCGTGGCGCCATCTCCGGACGTATACAGATACAGGGTAAAGCAGGGCACGTCGCTTACCCCGAGCAAACCGTTAATGCGGCCCATATTGCCGGTGAACTGGTAAATGAGTTGGCAAACCTCAGCTGGTGGAAAGATGTTTTGGGTTCGCAAACGAGTTTGCAGGTTACCGGTCTGACTGTACCGGATATCGTCGATAACCTGGTGCCGGCAAGCTGTGAAATAACCTTTAATGTGCGCTATAGCCACGCGTATAAAAGTCGGGAAATCTATCAGATAGTTGCGCAGGCGCTGGCGCCTTGGGGTGACCATGTCAATGTGCAATGGGAGCGCCCCTGTGAGTCCTATTACACGGGGAATCGAGAAGCTGCATGCTTTCTTAGCCTGGTTGAACAAGCGATATTTCGGGTCAGAGGTCAGTTTCCGGCACTCAGTACAGCGGGTGGCACGTCGGATGGTCGTTTTTTTGCCTCAAGTGAGACTCAGGTGATTGAGTGCGGGGTCAAAAACGACTCTATTCATCAGGTAAATGAACACGTATCAGTAGCAGATCTCCATGCCATTGAGGAGATCTATACCGCTGTTTTGACCGACTACTTTGGCGTTTGAACCCCACACTGTGGAAACTACTGCGCCAGTTCCTCGCGCAGTTGTTTCTGCATGGCTCTTAGCCCCTGTATTTTCTCTCTTGCTTCCTGAAGTTGTTGCTCTGGGAGTTTATGCCTGACTCCTTTTTCCAGCAGCAGCTCTAGTCGGGCGACTTTTTTATCCACTGCGGCGATATAGTCCTGTTTCATCTTATCCATTTCGTCAGACTGATAGGCCTGGTAGGCTTGGTGATCGGATAGGTCTCCAGAATATACCCGGGCCGGTGTACTTGAGGCTATAGGCGGGATATAAGGTGCGTCTTCAGGCGCAGGTTCTTCACTGAGGTCGGCTACAGCAGCAGGCATTTTAGCTGTGCTGACCAAAGGCATCGAAATCGCAGTGGTTTCGGAGACGGTTGATGTGTTGTGTTGATATCCAGCTTGCTCAGAGGGGGCAGAGGTGCGCTGTGAGTGCACCTCTGCAGTGGGTAAAGGCGCAAGGGATGACAGGGCCCAAAGTGCATAACCCAAACCTGTCAGGACGAGCGCCAGTGTGACTGCCTGTAACCGGGTCATCAGAGTGTTACCCCATTTTGTGTTTGCCAGCGCCTGAATTTTTGCTGATAAGCTGCCTGGGCGTGTTGTATGGTCAGCGCTTCTAGTGCCTGATAACGCACTGTTTCACTGTTCTGAGCGTAATAGGCATATTCTGGGTGCTGGGTATACACCACAGCCCACCGACCTGATGGCGTCCGCACCGGAGGGGTTGCTTTGCCTGGCTGACTGCTAAAAGCCAGTTGTGCAAGCCAGCGTTTTTGATGTGCCCGGGTTATAGAGAACAGTGTGGCTTTGCCAGCAGCGTCGAACTCATTGTGTTGCCGTGTCTCTTTTAGTGCCTGTGCCAGGCCTTTTTTACTCATGAGGCGATGAAATTGTTGTGCCTGCGCCTGTGATTCAAAGGTGGTTGCCATGGCTTTCAGTGTTGATTTGTACCTGAAGTCTTTGCGATGCTGCTGATAATAGCGGTGTATTTCAGCTTGTGAGATAGTCGCTCTGAGTTGCTCCAGATATGAGCTGCGCTCACCGTGCAGTTGTGCTTTTATCCCTAAAAACGCCAGCATAGGAGGACGTAATAACTCGCCTTTAGCCAACAGTTCCAGGCGTGACAGGGTTAGTCCATGCTTTGCCAGCAGAGGCGCGGCTCTGTTGGTGAGGTGCGCATAGTAGCGCCGCTCATCAAGCTGGTGAACAAGCAAGTCGATGTCACCCTGATGAAGGCGAAATCGATTCTGCATCGATTGACTGATGAGTAGATCCGCCAAGGTTACTTTGGGTGTGTCGAGCACCCGCACTTGCTGCCACTGTTCGAGTTGCCTGGTTTGGTAGTTGCCATTAGCAGGGTAATCTCCAAGCAGTTTAGAGAGTACTTGTGCGCTAAAAGGGGCTGCTGATTTCTCTTTTGTGATGGATTTGAGTTCGGGAAATTGATGCGTAAGCAAAGTGACAATAAGACGACGTATATGGTAGTCATTATCAAACCCGACACTGGATTGACGGATCATCAGCTCGGGGTTAAGTTGCTGGGCTGTAGCCAGCAAAAACTGATTTTCAAGCAAGTGCTTATTCAGGTCTGCCGAGGATAAACCGCGCTCCTGCTGCGTATAGAGAGATTGCATCAGAGCCAGTTCAGGCTTAGTTAGTTGAGTCAATGTTGCCCAACATGGCAGGCTTAAACAGCCTGCCAGGAGTAAAACAACGTAGTTCATTAACGGGCTACCATGGCATGATTAAGCATATGTACAACCATTGCGATAGCATGCGGGATAACCTGACGTGCGGTATTCACACGATCATAGTGATCCTCTGAGTTTAGTACAATGCCACCTTGTGAGTAAGAATAGGCACCGCCTTGTGTCAGTAGCGGACGAATATCTTTGTTTGCAGCATCAGGAGTGGAGAAACTGTCCATTGCCTGCTTTACCAGTGTGAGGCTATTGAGGTTTTCTTGATCATAGTAATCTTTCACCCAGGATTCCCAGCTGGCGTGATTAAGGTCAGAGGTCGTCCAGGTGTGGTGAGGTTGAAGGAGATCCGTTGTGTGAAATACGAACCCCAGGATCTGTGGGTTACCATTTTGCAGATAGCTTTGATACCAGTATTGTCCCAGGTTATCGATTGGCTGAAATGGCATCTCTTCAAAGTCGTCGTACATGCTATATCTGGAGTGACTGTCTAAGCGGTAATTTTTCTCTGTAATACCATAACTGTCATATTCACTGTCATCAGCACTAAACCAGCCCGTTTCACCCCCTTTGCCGTCATCGAGATAGTCGCCTTTTAACCAAGTGGCCGCCATGTTGTCTACTGTGCCCCAGACCGTGAGCTTGTCATAATTGTATCCACCAAAGTCGTTACCATGGACGTCAGCGCCTTGGGTGTGATTTTGGAAATGCCAATAGCTGGTGTATTTAACAATACTTTGAGCTGCGCCCCACAACGGTGCCTGCACACAGTCACCAGTAATCGCACCACAGAAGAAAGTATCTTCAAAGTCATCGACGTCATAGGCTGCTTGTCCCATTACTTCTGCAAGCTGGGTCACACTCATGCCATGCGACTGAGCATACGCCTGAAGCTTGGCAAATTGCGTGGTTGACGGATTTTGTGCCATGTAGTTGACGGCGTCGATAACGATGCGCTTATGTGTTTCCTGACTAAACGCCTGTGTCTCGGCGGCTGTCAGAGTCAGTGCGCAGAGCAATAATAGTTTTTTCATTGTAGTGTTGTTCCAATAGTTAGAATGTAGGCTCTATATGAGCCTCGGGAATTAGAAAGTCCTTGTGTTACATTAGTATTAAATATTGGTTAAATAAAATCTTAATTTCGACACCTTGTTGTCGTCGTTGACCTCAGGTATCATGGGGACTTAATTTAGGCACATGAAAAGTTCTAATAACGATGAAAATTATAAAGTTACTTTCTGCTGTGCTGCTTTGCCTGACGCATCAGGTGTATGCCAATGACAGCGCTGGTGATAAAGAAGACTGGCTAGAAGACAATGGACTGGAATGGCAGTTGAGTATAGGTGCCTTTTACGTAGACATGGCGTTACCTGAGTTAGTCGGCGCCGATAACTCTCCGGCACCGGCTACTTTGCGGGCAGACATCAAACTACAATACAAAAACTTTTATCTGGTGACTTACTCTGGGGATTTTTTTGGTGGTTCTGATCTTGGGTATCAGTTCATTCAAGAAGAAGAGTGGGGACTGGATATCATTTACGGAAGTTATCAACTGCCCTTTACACAAAGAGGTTACTTCGATACCGATGATCCAGTGGTGAAAGAGCTTGAAGGCATAAAAGACAGAGATCCCGATCAGTCACTGGGGATCGCGTATTATCGTGCCGTTGGCGATTATCTGGCGGTGGCTGAACTGGTCTATGATGTGTTTGGCGATACTAATGGCTGGGTTTTTCACCTGGAAGCAACGCGTAACTTCGAGTTACGTAATTGGGATCTGTGGCTTAACTTTGGTGCCAACTATTACTCCAGTAATTTTAATAACTACTTTTATGGCGTGACCGAGGAAGAGCGCAATGATTATCTTACGCCATATGAACCTGGCAGCGGAATGTCTGCATTTGTTCAAGCTCAGTTAAGTTATCCAATCGCTGAGGACTGGGAGTTTAGTGCAGGAATGTCTTTTTTAGTTGGCTCCAGTGAAGCAAAAGAGAGTCCACTATTGGAATCAAACCATGCCAGAGTGCTTTTTACTGGAGTGAAATATGTATTCTAGACTCACTTCAGCCATTACTATCGGGATGCTCTGCGCTTCGACAACCGCGCATGCTGCTTCCAAAGAAGATAGGAAAGGGATATTACAGGCCGCACCGAATAAGTGTGTTGCATTGCATGAAGGAAGAACTTGCTACACTGATGTGACGTTCTCAATATCGGCCCCGCAAATGGGTGACTATTGCATAAGAGAGAGCAGCTCAAAGAAGATTTTGCAATGTTGGGCTAATGTGAGCCATTTTGAGTATTTGCTGGCTTTTGGATCTGCACAGAGCGTCAGTTATGAGCTGATCTCTAAAACTAAGCGCGATGTCCTTGCTGTGACTACCATCAATGTCAACTGGGTTCATAAGGTACGGAATAAAAAGCGACGCTGGCAGCGTCTGTTTTAATACCCAGCCGCATTTGTAATGAAGAAGCATGGCGAAAATTTGCGAGTTTACCTGGGAAATGGAATGGGCTCTCAGCCGCGTTTTAAAGCCAGTTGTCCGTCGAGCTACCCGCGCTAATTTGGTTGTGTATCACTGCGGGTTACCTCACCTGGTTGTTGCAGTAAAGGCTAGCGTCATTTAGCTAGCCTAACGGTGTGGAACCTACTGACACTGCTCCACTAAACCTCTCAGGTGAGAGCCTATGTCTTCGCTTTTGCTCTGTCCCTGCTCCAGCAAAGTTTGAGCTTGCTGTTGCAGCTCTGCCAGCTCATAGTTTGCCAGTAAGGTTTTTAGGTAGCTCATTGTATCGGCACCTGCCTGCAACAGGTTCGGCAGGCTTTCCATTGAAAGCTCTTGGTCGGCCAGGCCCGTTATTGTGTCCATCAGATCTGCCAGATTTGCACTGTCCTGAAGTGCACCTTCCACCTCGATCATCGACCCCATAGGATCGGCATTGAGTTGCTTAACGACACAACTGGCCATCGTGCCAGCCTCGGCCGACTGACTCATTGCTGCCAGGCCATGCTCTCTGATATCCGCAATGACTTGTTCCAGTTCTTGGTTATTTGCCAGATATTGTTGCTCTATTTTAGCTTTCGAGTCTCCCAGAAAATCACATCCGGTCAATGCGAACAAACTCATGCCATAAATTAAAGAACGCTTCATATTAAGTATCCAAAATCAATCCACTTATTGTCAGTTTACTGGCTTCGCGGTCCGTTGTCATTATGACAGTCTGTATGTCTATCGCACAATATAGCCCGCATTTACGCCGTCCTGTTCACATCACCTGATGGTTGATCATGACTATCATCATAGTTGGTACAAGTACAGCTGCCGGAATGTTCAGCTGGGGGCCTGATAAACTTAAGTTCTCAGGCGTGCGGCGGTCTGGTTGCGATATCGGTCAAGCTGTACAACATTCGAGATACCAAACAACTCTGACTTGATGATATTGGCAAACACATGTAAAGCGCGTTTCCAGGCATTGCGTACGGCAAGTGTAAACTGTGAACCTAAATGCAGCTTAAGTACCTCAAGTAAGCTATTACAAAAGGTGCTGATATCTTTGACTGAAGGGCACAGCGCCGCGATCAAAATACTCTGCTGGCGAAGAAACTGAGTCAGCTCATGTTGCCTGGGCAGGTGAATCAGGCATTGCTGCATAAAGTCGTGTAATCGATATTCTAAAGACAAAACATGCTGGTCCGATTCAGGCAATGTCATGCTGACCCGGCATTGTTTCAGTTTATTGTAAAAGCTTACGCAGAAGCAGTGAAAGTTAGGCTTAAGCGTCGTGAAAGATTGGTTTAATAGCTGGTACTGATAGGGTGAAATACTCATAATCGCTCCACATACGATTAGAGCGAATCCATTTGCTCAAGTAATTGCGCAGACTCACTAAGTCACCCTGCTTAGGCTGATAATGAGAGCTACAGTAACTTGGGTAAAAGTAATGATGGCCTAATATGTTTGAATTGCGGTACAACATGCACCATCACTTTCAGTATAGGTAGAATATGATCTGATGCGCAAACTTTATCCGAATTATTGTGTTTAAAAAACACTCAAAAGCCTGCTATCAGCTCACCACAGGGCGAAGCTGATAGCATGAAAAACACTATTTAATCGGAGAAAGTAACTTAGGATCGGTGACTAACTGTCTGACACCATGGGCGTGATCCTCTTCAAATACATTGTCTTCGCACCACTTGGCCAGGCTGTTGATATCAACTTTGGCGCAGGCCGGTCTGACACTCCAGGTGACCTGAAGGGGCGAGCACTGCTTGTTGTTGTAGCTTGGCCCTGTAGTAGAGCCCAAAAATTCAACCGGTTTACCGGTCGTTTGTGGGATATATTTCGCTTGATGGTAGCCATTGACTATGTTGCCATCATAGCTTAAATCATTGAAGTCCAGTGCATCTTCATCGTTCACAACGAGGAAAACCTGAGTTTCAACACGTAAATCGGGATTGGCACATTCGTTACTCAGACAGGACCCCAAACCTTTTCCAGGGACTACATCACATGAACTGTGTACCCAGTGTACTTCAATCGTATCGCCGGGTTTGACGTTTTTACATACCTTGCCTTTTGGCGCACGTAATTCAGCCTCAGTCAGGCTGCTGGTGGCATTACATTGATAACCGCCGTACTTGCCGTTACCTGCAAAAACGGCAAAGTCTTTTGCCTTGTGTTCGGCATTCTTATGAAAGTGGATATTACATAAGTTCATCTCACTGGCAGGCGGCGCAAGAGAAAAAACGCGTTTATTTTCGCCATGCAGTTGATCAATATCCCGTGGGGTTTGTGGTCCAAAACCTTCACAACTGTTTGCTAAGGTGTTGAAAGTAAGTAGTGTTAGCGCTGTCATCGAGACGCCTATAAATGCCTTTTTCATGACTGGTTCTCCATCAATTTATATTAACTCGATGGGCCGCCAGTATAGATGTTTAACTTTTAAGAACAAGCTAAATGGTAAAATAATGTGAATGAGTGGTTTTTTATAAGTTAATATCGATGTTTTTGTTCGCTATTCTCGATCTCATGTTGGTTAATGGTAAATTATTTCGAGTGTTTAGGGCGCCGTCACCATTGCTTCAGCTTTTCGCCCTGATAGTCGCAAAGGCAGTACATTAAGGCGCCATTTTGGTTAAAGGCGGTATCTAAGGTTGCGTATTTATACAACTCTCTCTATAATACACGCCAGTTGATGCAGCCAGACTGCACGTTGACGCGGGATGGAGCAGCCTGGTAGCTCGTCGGGCTCATAACCCGAAGGTCGTCGGTTCAAATCCGGCTCCCGCAACCAAGCTTAAGAAATGACTTCATTTCTTACAGTTCGCGCATTCATCGTAATGCGCGTTTTGCGTTTAAGCATTCGCTTAATTTAGGCTGATACAGCCCGCAACCAAGCTCGGCCACTGGCCACACAGTTTGTTTTTGGTGTGACGCCCCGCTTGGTTCGGGGCGTTGTTGTATCTGGAGCTAAGCAATAGAGCCCAGCCCAGAAGCAAACAGCTGAATCATTAGGGCTTTTGAGCCCTTTTTTTGTTTGTATGGAGGTAATTTGTGACAAAACTCGAGCAAGAATTAACGACTATGTTAGAGCCGGCTGTTGAAGCCTGTGGCTTCGAATTGCTCGGTCTGGAAGTGATGCAAGCCGGTCGTCATTCGACATTGCGCATCTATATTGACCATGAAAATGGCATCAATGTAGATAATTGTGCAGATGTGAGCCGTCAGGTCAGTGCCATTCTGGATGTCGAGGACCCCATTACAAATGAATACAACCTGGAAGTGTCTTCACCTGGTGTAGACAGACCATTATTCAAACAAGCTCATTATGAGCAGGCAGTGGGCGAAGAAGTGCGCTTGCGTACAAAGCTTCCACAGGAAGGTCGCCGTAACTTTAAAGGCGATTTAATTGCAGTTAATGGCGATATGATCACGCTATCCGTCGATGGCCAGGAGCATCACCTTATGCTCAGCAACATCGAGCGCGCGAACATGATCGCAAAATTTTAAAATTAGGTGCGAAGGAAAAAGGGCAAGCGAGGCAATACTTATGGCAAAAGAAATATTATTGGTTGCAGAAGCTGTTTCCAATGAAAAAGCAGTCCCAAGAGAAAAGATTTTTGAAGCATTAGAGTTCGCACTAGCGACGGCCACCAAAAAGAAACACGAAGGTGAGATCGAAGTACGCGTTTCTATCGACCGTAAGACTGGTGAGTATGACACTTTCCGTCGTTGGATGGTGGTAAATCCGCAAGAAGACGGCTCTTTGGAAAACCCGTATGCAGAGATCACTTTTGAAGCGGCACAGGTTGAAGAGCCTGACATTCAGCTTGGTGACTTTGTTGAAGAACAGATTGAATCTATCCAGTTCGACCGTATCACGACTCAGATGGCAAAACAGGTCATCGTTCAAAAGGTTCGTGAAGCAGAGCGTGCATTGATTGTTGACGCTTATAAAGATCAGGAAGGTGAACTGGTTACCGGTGTGGTGAAAAAAGCATCACGCGACACTGTGGTACTGGACTTGGGTAATAACGCTGAAGCGGTTATATATCGTGAAGATATGCTGCCGCGTGAAAGCTTCCGCCCGGGTGACCGCGTACGTGGTCTGCTTTATGCGGTTAAGCCTGAAGCGCGCGGTGCGCAGCTGTTTGTAACACGTTCTAAACCTGAAATGCTGATGGAACTATTCCGCATCGAAGTACCAGAGATCGGTGAAGAGATGATCGAGCTCAAAGGTGCTGCACGTGATCCGGGATCACGCGCTAAAATTGCGGTAAAATCAAATGACAAACGCATTGACCCTGTAGGTGCATGTGTCGGTATGCGTGGTGCGCGTGTTCAGGCAGTATCTACTGAGCTGGGTGGCGAGCGTGTTGATATCGTACTGTACGATGACAACCCGGCTCAGTTTGTTATCAATGCTATGGCACCGGCGGAAGTTGCCTCAATCGTTATGGATGAAGACACCCGTACGATGGAAATCGCAGTAGAAGCCGATAACCTGGCACAGGCGATTGGCCGTAACGGTCAGAACGTACGTCTTGCCAGCCAGCTGACTGGTTGGGAATTGAACGTGATGACAGTGGAAGACATGGAGCGCAAGAACGCAGAAGAGTCTGACAAGCTGATCAACCTGTTCACTGAAGCGCTGGACATTGATGATGACTTTGCCACGCTATTAATCAACGAAGGTTTCTCAACGCTTGAGGAAGTGGCTTACGTGCCAGTTGCAGAGTTCCTTGAGATCGATGGTCTGGACGAAGACACAGTGGAAGAGCTGCGTAAGCGTGCAAAAGATGCATTGACAACGAAAGCGTTGCGTGACGAAGAAAGCCTGGAAGGCGCAGAACCAGCAGAAGATTTACTTAACCTTGAAGGCCTGGATCGTCATCTGGCGTTCGTTATGGCCAGTAAAGGGGTGATCACGCTGGAAGATCTGGCTGAGCAGGGTATTGACGAATTAGTCGAAATCACTGAATTATCTGAACAACAAGCGGGTGACTTGATCATGGCCGCACGTAATATTTGTTGGTTTGGTGAGCAATAGTAGTTTATTAACGGGAGGTAACGCATAATATGGCAGAAGTGAGCATAGAGAAACTAGCCGAAAACATTGGTACAACTGTTGATAAATTACTCCAGCAGTTGGCAGATGCAGGGATCACCAAAGCCACTGGCGACCATGTTACTGAAAGTGAGAAAGCACAATTGCTTGACCATTTGAGTAAGCAACACGGCGGTACCGGTTCTGAAGGACCGGAGCGCATGACTTTGCAACGTAAAAGCAAGAGCACTCTGAGTGTGACAGGCTCTCACGGCAAGGCAAAGTCTGTTCCGGTCGAGGTACGTAAAAAGCGCACTTACGTTAAAAAGAGCGCAATCGAGCAGCAAAAAGAGCAGGAAAGACTCGCTGCAGAGGAAGCTGCGCGCAAAGAAGCAGAGTTGAAAGCTCAGCAAGAAGCTGAGCAAAAGGCCAAAGAAGAAGCCGAGCGTAAGGCACAAGAGGAAGCCGAGCGCAAGGCACTAGAGGAAGCTGAGCGCAAGGCTAAAGATGAGGCAAAACGTGCAGCGCAAGCTGAACGTCAAGCGAAAGAACAGCAGAGTGAAGAAGTGGATAGCGCCCAACAAGAGAAAGAGAAACTAGAAGCAGAGCGTCTGCGAAAAGAAGCAGAAGCAGCTGCCCTAAAGAAAGCAGAAGAAGAAGCCAAGCGTAAAGCAGAAGAAGCGAAACGCTTAGCGGAAGAGAATGAAGCCCGCTGGAAAGCTGAAGAAGAAGAGCGTGCACGTCGCGAAGCTTCTGCAGATCACCACCTTACGACGTCGACTTATGCACGTGAAGCAGAAGACGAGTCAGATGCACAGGAAGAAAAGAGTGCACGTCGTAAGAAGAAGAAAAAGCCAGCTGAAAAAGTGGCTCAGCCAGTACGTGGCAAAGGTAAAAAAGGCAAGCTTAAAGCACCTACCTCACTACAGCATGGCTTTAAGAAGCCAGTTAGCGAAGTGAAGCAGGAAGTCCGTATCAGCGAGACCATCACGGTTGCTGAGCTGGCATCACGCATGGCTGTAAAAGGCGTTGAAGTCGTTAAGACCATGATGAAGATGGGTGAAATGGTTACCATTAATCAGGTCATCGATCAGGAAACTGCGCAGGTTGTGGCTGAAGAAATGGGCCACAAAGTTGTTCTGGTGAAAGAGAACGAGCTGGAAGAAAAAGTACTGAGCGAGCGTAACGAAAGTGAAGCGCTAGAGCAACGAGCACCAGTTGTTACCGTTATGGGTCACGTTGACCACGGTAAAACTTCAACACTGGATTACATCCGTAAAGCTAAGGTTGCTGCAGGTGAGGCCGGTGGTATTACTCAGCACATCGGTGCATACCATGTTGAAACAGAAGGCGGCATGATCACTTTCCTGGATACTCCGGGACACGCAGCGTTTACCTCAATGCGTGCACGTGGTGCCAAAGCGACTGATATCGTTGTTCTGGTTGTTGCAGCTGACGATGGTGTAATGCCACAGACTAAAGAAGCGGTACAACACGCCAAAGCGGCAGAAGTCCCTCTGATCATCGCTGTAAACAAAATGGATAAAGAAGGCATTGACCCGGATCGCGTTAAAAACGAACTGGCTCAGCTGGACGTTATTCCTGAAGAGTGGGGCGGTGATACGCAGTTCGTTCACATCTCAGCAAAAACTGGTCTGGGCATCGACGACCTGCTAGAAGCTATCCTGATGCAGTCTGAACTGCTTGAGCTGAAAGCGGCACACAAAGGCATGGCATCAGGTGTGGTTATCGAATCTCGTCTTGATAAAGGTCGTGGTCCGGTTGCAACTGTACTGGTTCAGTCTGGTGAGCTTAACCAGGGCGATATCGTACTGTGTGGTCTGGAATATGGCCGTGTTCGTGCAATGAAAGACGAAAACGGTAAAGACATCACGACTGCAGGTCCTTCAATTCCGGTTGAGATCCTGGGCATGTCAGGTGTACCAGCTGCGGGTGACGAAGCAACCGTTGTTAAAGACGAGCGTAAAGCACGTGAAGTTGCACTATATCGTCAGGGTAAATTCCGCGATGTGAAACTGGCGCGTCAGCAAAAAGCGAAGCTTGAAAACATGTTTACTAACATGACCGAAGGCGATGTGTCTGAAGTGAACGTAGTACTGAAAGCAGACGTACAGGGTTCAATCGAAGCCATCTCTGATTCTTTGGTTAAACTGTCTACAGACGAAGTTAAAGTGAAGATCGTTGGTAGCGGCGTGGGTGGTATCACTGAAACTGACGCAACGCTGGCTGCTGCGTCTAACGCTATCATCGTGGGCTTTAACGTTCGTGCTGATGCCTCTGCACGTAAAGTGATTGAAGCTGAAAACCTGGATCTGCGTTACTACAGCGTAATCTACGACCTGATCGAAGAAGTGAAGCAGGCAATGTCGGGCATGCTGGCACCTGAATTCAAGCAAGAGATCATTGGTCTGGCTGAAGTACGTGACGTGTTCAAGTCGCCTAAGATTGGCTCTGTTGCGGGTTGTATGGTAACCGAAGGTGTGGTTAAACGTAGTGCACCTATCCGCGTACTGCGTGACAATGTTGTTATTTACGAAGGTGAACTTGAATCACTGCGCCGCTTTAAAGATGACGTGGCAGAAGTTCGTAACGGCATGGAATGTGGTATCGGCGTTAAGAACTATAATGACGTTAAGGTCGGTGACCAAATCGAGGTATTCGAAACCGTTGAAGTACAACGCTCGTTGTAAGTCAATCAGGGTTCAACCTTGAAATGGGGGCGTTAGCCCCCATTTGTGTTTGTGTTTCCTCTAGTGGGCGATTGTATGCATTGCCCGTTTTAATGATTAAATTGAAGTGGTGAAAATGAGAGAATTTTCTCGTACTGATCGTGTTGCACAACAGATCCAAAAAGAAATTGCCGTGATTTTGCAGCGTGAGATTAAAGATCCGCGTTTGGGCATGGTCACTGTATCGGCTGTAGAAGTATCGCGCGATCTGTCCTACGCCAAAGTCTTTATCACTGTCCTCGGCGGTGATGACGATAAAACCAAAGAAAACCTGTCTATTTTAAATGAAGCGACAGGCTACATCCGCTCGTTGCTGGGCAAACGGATCCGCGCCC
The DNA here is from genome assembly GCF_056161105.1 of Pseudoalteromonas sp. AWH4_217. Classification (NCBI taxonomy): domain Bacteria; kingdom Pseudomonadati; phylum Pseudomonadota; class Gammaproteobacteria; order Alteromonadales; family Pseudoalteromonadaceae; genus Pseudoalteromonas; species Pseudoalteromonas sp. AWH4_217. The sequence continues at coordinate 97,990 of NZ_JBSWYM010000019.1, forward strand.
GGATCATGCCTGAATTACGCTTTGTGCTGGACAACTCACTGATGGAAGGCATGCGCATTTCTAACCTGGTTGATGAAGTGATCCGCAAAGACAATGAAAAGCGTGGTGACGAAGCGCAGCCAGATACGAAAAGCGACGACGGAGAAGCCTGATGGCGCGTCGTAGTAAAGGCCGTCCGATAGACGGGATTGTGCTGCTCAATAAGCCGCAGGGGATCTCCTCCAATAAAGCCTTGCAACAAGCCAAAGGCATTTACTTTGCGCAAAAAGCGGGCCACACGGGTGCGCTCGATCCGCTGGCAACGGGCATGCTGCCAATCTGCTTTGGTGAAGCGACCAAGTTTACCCAGTTCCTGCTGGATACTGATAAAACTTATGTCGTCCGTGCCAAGCTAGGCGAACGTACCACGACGTCAGACTCAGATGGCGAAGTGGTTGAGACACGCTCTGTGCAGATCACCCGCGAGCAGCTGGAGCAGGATGTTGCCAGTTTCCTGGGTGAGTCTGATCAGTACCCGTCGATGTATTCGGCGCTTAAATATCAGGGGCAGCCTTTGTACAAGTATGCCCGCGAAGGTATCGAAGTGCCACGCAAGTGTCGCAAGATCAACGTTTACTCGATCACATTAGATGAGTATGACGACCAGGCACAAGAGATCCAGATGACGGTGCATGTTTCCAAAGGGACTTACATTCGCACCATAGTAGACGACTTGGGTGAGAAGCTTGGGTGTGGGGCGCATGTCATTATGCTGCATCGCTCTGAAGTGGGCCATTATCCGAGTGATAAAATGATCACGCTTGAAGAGCTTGAAGAAAAGCTTCAGCAGGCCAAAGCAGAAGATTTGCCGCCGTCGACTTACATCGATGCGTTGTTACTCCCTATGGACACTGCACTGGTTGATTTGCCAGCGGTAGAGATAAGCGCCGAGCAAGGTGTAGCATTCAGTCATGGTCAGACCGTGGTGGTTGGTGAGCTACCTGAGGGTGTATTGAAGGTCGTGGCTGATGGTCGCTTTGTTGGTATTGGTGAGCGTAATCAGCACGGCCATTTGAAGGCCAAGCGTGCCTTATCCAGCGCCCAATAAAATTTTTTGTCAGCGGGGGGAATTGCTGATACAATGCCGCCCGCTTTGTCGCTTTGGCTGAATTAGTGATCGGCTGAAGCATTACTTAAACAATTGGAGTTTATTATGTCACTAAGCAATCAAGAAAAAGCAGAAATCGTAGCAAAATTCGCACGCGCAGAAGGCGACACTGGTTCTCCTGAAGTTCAGGTTGCACTGTTAACTGCTGATATCAACAAGCTACAAGGTCACTTCGCTAACCACAAGCATGACTTCCACTCACGTCGTGGTCTGCTACGTAAAGTAAGCCAGCGTCGTAACCTGCTTGACTACCTAAAAGGTAAGAGCGTAGAGCGTTACTCTGCACTAATCAAAGAGCTTGGCCTACGTCGCTAAGAACTTGATTATTTGTCGGATTTTTATCCGATAAGAAAAAAGGGGCTAAATCGCCCCTTTTTTTGTGGGTATATACTCAGTATACTTATGCCCGAGCCGCCATTCTGGTGGTTCAGCGCCAAGTCTGCAGCCAATTGTAGTGCTTAAGCGGATCATCTAGCTCTGTTTGGTTTAGCCTTTTTTATCAAATAGTTATTAGTCACTTTAGTCCTCTTAAGACTGTAATTGGTCGTTGTTGGCGCTTATATGTTATTTTTGTAAGGAATATATTTGTGCAAGCAATTATTAAAGAATTCCAACTTGGTCAACACACAGTAACCCTGGAAACCGGTGCGATTGCGCGTCAGGCTGACGGTGCTGTACTGGCCAGTATTGGCGACACTTCTGTACTAGTCACTGTTGTAGGTAAGCGTGAAGCTGCACCTGGTCAGGACTTTTTCCCTCTGACAGTAAACTATCAGGAAAAAATGTATGCGGCAGGCCGTATCCCTGGTGGCTTCCTGAAGCGTGAAGGCCGTCCTTCAGACAATGAAACGCTAATTGCGCGTCTGATTGACCGTCCAATTCGTCCACTATTCCCGGACGGCTTTGTAAACGAAGTACAAGTTATCGCGACAGTGGTTTCTTCAAACCCTGAAATTCAACCAGACATGGTTGCAATGATTGGTACTTCAGCAGCACTAGCCATTTCTGGCGTGCCATTCAATGGTCCAATCGGCGCCGTGCGCGTTGGTTTCACTGATGGTCAGTACGTGCTGAACCCGTCAGTGACAGAGCTTGAGCAAAGTAAACTTGACCTGGTTGTTGCGGGTACCGAAGGTGCTGTACTTATGGTTGAGTCAGAAGCTGAAATTCTGACTGAAGAAGAAATGCTAGGTGCGGTTGTCTATGGTCATGAGCAATCACAGGCTATCATCAAGGCTGTGAACGAGTTTGCTGCAGAAGCAGGCAAGCCGGCTTGGGACTGGACTGCACCAGAGAAAAACGTTGAGCTGTCTGACAAAATCGCAGCCATCGCTGAGCAAAAAGTAGGTGACGCATACCGCATCACTGATAAAGTTGCTCGTAAAGATGCACTAAGCGAAGCAAAAGCGGAAGTGGTTGAGAAGCTGACTGCTGAGCTGGCTGAAGGCGAAACGCTGGACGAGCAGGAAGTGTCTAAGCTGTTCAGCTCACTTGAGAAGAAAATCGTACGTGGCCGTATCATCGCGGGTGAGAAACGTATCGATGGCCGTGAACCAGATATGGTTCGTGCACTTGACGTGATGACTGGCGTATTGCCACGTACACACGGTTCAGCCATCTTCACACGTGGTGAAACTCAGGCTTTGGTTACTGCTACCTTAGGTACAGAACGCGATTCACAAATGATGGACAACCTGATTGGCACGCAGAAGCATCACTTCATGCTGCATTACAACTTCCCTCCATTCTGTGTAGGTGAGACAGGTTTCATTGGTTCTCCTAAGCGTCGTGAAATTGGCCACGGTAACCTGGCTAAGCGCGGTGTACAGGCGGTTATGCCAACACTTGAGGAATTCCCGTACTCTGTACGTGTGGTTTCTGAAATCACTGAATCAAACGGTTCGTCTTCAATGGCGTCAGTATGTGGTACGTCTTTGGCTCTGATGGATGCGGGTGTACCAATCAAGTCATCTGTTGCGGGTATCGCGATGGGTCTGGTTAAAGAAGGCGATGACTTTGTCGTACTTTCTGACATCCTGGGTGACGAAGACCACCTGGGTGACATGGACTTTAAAGTAGCGGGTAACAGCGCGGGTGTAACTGCACTTCAGATGGATATCAAGATCGAAGGTATCACGAAAGAAATCATGCAGATCGCACTGCGTCAGGCAAAAGCAGCACGTCTGCATATCCTGAGCGTGATGGACCAGGCAATCGCCAGCCCATCTCAGGATCTGTCTGAATTCGCACCACGTATCTACACCATGAACATTCCACCTAAGAAGATTGCAGACGTAATCGGTAAAGGTGGCGCAGTGATCCGTCAGCTGACGGAAGAAACAGATACAACCATCGAAATCGAAGATGACGGTACCATTAAGATTGCTGCAACCAACGGTAACAGCGCGAAAGAAGCGATTGCTCGCATCGAAGCGCTGACTGCTGAGCTGGAAGTGGGCACTATCTACACAGGTAAAGTAAACCGCATCGTAGACTTTGGTGCTTTCGTAAACGTACTACCAGGTAAAGATGGTCTGGTACACATTTCGCAGATCAGCAAAGAGCGCGTAAACAACGTGGCTGATCACCTGAGCGTAGGCCAGGAAGTGAAAGTGAAAGTACTTGAAGTAGACCGTCAGGGTCGTGTGCGTCTGAGCATCAAAGAAGCATTGGAATCAGATGCGGCACCTGCTGCTGAGTAAAATCTGATAAAGAAACAATGAGTTTCGATGAAAGGGGCTGAATGGCCCCTTTTTTTGTGCTTTAATGATCGCTCGATGGTTGTAGCCAACGCGTGAACCCGTAACATGCCCAAAAGGGGAAGTAGATTGAGATTGTTATTATTACCTTTGTTTTGTATGAGTTTGTTGGGGTGCCAGTCAACTCAGCAGGGCACTGATACACCCAATGTCACAGTACCTTTTGCTGTGCCACTGGCGGCTAATTTTCGTAATGAAATAGCCATCGCAAGATACAGCGAGCTGTTACAGAACAAAACGTTGGATAATGAACAACAGGCACAGCTGTTTTATAATCGCGGTATGCTATATGACAGTCTGGGATTGACCACGCTGGCACGGATAGACTTTAATCGTGCAGTCAAGCTTAAGCCAGATTTGGCTGAAGTTTATAACTTCCTTGGTATACATCACACACTGCGACAGGAATATGGCACAGCGTATGAAATGTTTGACGCGGTACTTGAGCTTAACACAGACCATGAATACGCCTACTTAAACCGAGGTATAGCCTTGTATTACGGTGAGCGCCCGGCACTGGCCGTGAGTGATTTTGAGGCTTTTCTGGCACGTTCTCCCCAGGACCCTTACCGCCTCATGTGGCTCTATCTTGCAGAATCAAAGCTAGATCCAATTGCGGCAAAAGTGGCGCTTAAGCAACACAGCCAGGCTTTGAATAATGACGAATGGGCGACACAGCTGGTTCAGTTATATCTGGGAGAGTTGTCTCAGCAGGCGTTCCTTGCACAGGTTGGAGATGGTGTTAAGTCACAGCAGGAGTTTGCAGAGCGTCTGTGCGAAGCCTATTTCTATCTTGCCAAGCGTTACCAATTTGAAGGTAAGACTGGAAAAGCTATCGAGTATTTTAAATTGGCACTGGCCACCAATGTGTACGAATTTGTCGAGCATAAATACGCTCGTCTGGAATTACAAATCATTGCAGACGAAATGAATCAGGCGGATGTAGGCTAACGCTATGTCTGCTTCTGTGCTTCGCTATGTGGTGATGCTGGTTAGCATTACCCTCATAGCGGGCAGTACGGCCAACCCCTGGCTATTGCACTCCCCCAATGCGCGTCAGGCACACTTATCGTTGCTTAAGCGTAGCCCGCAGAGTTTTTACCTCGACACCCGACAGGCCAGCTTATTGTTGCCTGAGCTACCCGATGACACTGTACTGGCATTGCGTCAACTAGGATTGCCAGAGGCTGCTTTCGAGTGGGCGAACAGGCTGCTCAAAAAAGGCGATTTGAGCACCGCTGTAATGCTTGCCAGCGCACATTGGAACGCTGCTGACGCACAAGCTCACAGGCGTTTATTGCAATCACTGACTGCGATTCAGGCTGTTCCTGAGATAATTCAGTTGTCTGCGCAGTTCACCCTGCCTCAGCCATACATGACATTATCACAACTTATGCAAGGGGTGTCTCCAGGCCAGCTTGGTCGTTCTGATTTAAACCGACTTGCGGTGGACACATTAGATAAGGTCAGCTGGAATAACTCAGCATGTCAGCGCCGAGTACTAATGCTGAGTGACTCCTGGTTGGGCCTTAATAAACTGGAGCAGCTAAAAGCGCAGTATCTTACGGTGCCTTTACCGTATGCCGGAAGCTATTGCTTTGCAGGTCCGATCTATATGGGGGCAGACTTACAGTGTGGTGTTAAGGCACGCAAGTATGCACATTGTGATGTTGTTAACATGCCTGACAGAGTACACTGGTCTTCGGCGGATCACTTAGTATTAATGACAGGGCAGGGTGAGGCCAATGTCAGTCGGGGGGTAATGACTTTAAACCTCAAAAGTGACTACAAGGTGTTTATTCATGAATTGATGCACTTTAGTGGCTTTGAAGATGAATATGCCATTGGCGCAGAAAAGGCAAAGTGGCTATGTGCGACCCCAGGTCAAAAGGCGCCCAATTTATATGTTGGCCACACGCCTCCTAAGGGCTGGTACCCCAGCCACAGCTGTGAGGCTGGGGCGTTGCCTGCCTATAAACCTCAGCAAGCCATGTCAAACATGCAATATCAGAGCCTGGCGTTGTCAACACGTTACAAAGAACTTTGGTTATTGGCATTTCAACAACAGCGCAATAAACCAACCAACTTTCAGCGATTTATTCAGGCCAAATTAGCCGCAAGGGGTTAAAAGCCCAGTTTATTTATGAATTTAATCTGAATTGTTTGTAAATGTTGGCTAAAATGGCAGCGTATAGAGCGCGAAAGTCTAGACAACTCAAATACTAATCAAGTATAACTGGTAAGCGTTATGTGTGATAAAAACGTGCGCAAAATAAATCAGATAGTCTATGCATAACACTAGCTACACACTGCGCGCTGTTCCGTTATTTACGGTTATTGAAGATAAAAGGTTTTCTTTATGACATTGCTTTGGATACCCTTGCTATCCTTATTAGGCAGTTTACTCTCATCATTTACAGGTAAACTATCCCGCAATCACTCGACTGCGGTAACTTTGCTTGCGCCCGGACTGGCACTTGCGCTGGCCTGCTATATGGCTCCGGAGGTGTTTGCCAATGAACAGCTGCGTACCACGATTGAGTGGATCCCGCTGTTGGGCTTAGAACTCTCATTCCGCTTAGATGGTTTATCATTGTTGTTCGTTTTCCTGATCCTGGGAATCGGCATATTGGTGATCTTCTACGCGCGTTACTATCTCAGCAGTAATGATTCCATGCCCAAGCTCTACGCATACTTAATGCTGTTTATGACGGCTATGCTGGGTATTGTGATGTCGAATAATGTATTGCAACTATGGCTATTCTGGGAATTAACCAGTATCAGCTCATTTTTGCTGATCAGCTATTGGTGGCACAAATCAGAAGCCCGTAAAGGGGCAAAAATGGCACTGGCAATCACCGGAGGCGGTGGTCTGGCTCTGCTTGCAGGTTTACTATTGCTGGGTGATATTGTCGGAAGTTATGATCTGGACATCATTCTCGCCAGCCGTGAACTGATCCAGGCTCATGACCTATATGAATTAGCCCTGATCCTGGTATTACTGGGTGCTTTCACTAAGTCTGCACAGTTTCCGTTCCATTTCTGGTTACCACATGCCATGGCTGCACCAACACCTGTGAGTGCTTACTTACATTCGGCAACCATGGTTAAAGCGGGTATTTTCTTGCTCGCGCGTTTCTATCCGGCGCTGGCCGGGACCGAAATTTGGTTTATTCTGGTTGGATTAACCGGTCTTGTCACTTTACTGGTCGGTGCCTATATCGCTTTATTTAAGCATGACCTCAAGGGACTGCTGGCATTCTCGACCATTAGCCATTTGGGTCTGATAACCTTGTTGCTCGGTTTAGATACTGAACTGGCAACGGTCGCGGCTATCTTCCACATTATTAACCATGCGACTTTCAAAGCCTCGCTATTTATGGCTACAGGGATCATAGATCACGAAACCGGCACTCGAGATATGCGCAAGCTAAATGGTATGTGGCGATTTATGCCATACACAGCAACGCTCGCTATGGTGGCTGCGGCTGCGATGGCCGGTGTTCCCCTGTTAAACGGCTTCTTGTCAAAAGAAATGTTCTTTGCTGAAACTTTACATCAGCAGTTGCTAGGCTCAATGTCCTGGTTGATCCCGATTCTTGCAACCATTGCAGGTGCCTTTTCTGTGGCATACTCAGCCCGTTTTATTCACGATGTGTTTTTCAACGGAGATCCGGTGGGCTTACCTAAGGAGCCACATGAGGCACCGCGTTACATGCGTGTGCCTATCGAAGTTTTGGTCGCATTGTGTCTGATTGTAGGTATGTTCCCGGGCTTTATTGTCAGTGATATTCTAAATGTCGCCTCTGCCGCTGTGTTGGGTGGAGAACCTCCTCAGTTTAAAATTGCAATTTGGCATGGCTTTAATTTACCTCTGCTGATGAGCGGCATTGCTGTGTGTGGTGGTTTGTTGATTTACACTCAGCGCCGTTATCTGTTTACATTCCAGGCTTCATTGCCTCCTCTTAATGCGAAAAAAGGGTTTGAGCACGCGATGTACAGAGTGGTTAGCTGGAGCCGTGCACGCATTGATGCTATCGAAAACGGGTCGTTACAACGATACCTGATGCTAATGTTATTAGTGGTCCTGTTAAGTGCAGGCTGGCCGCTGTTCGAAATGACCCAGCTAGTCGGTGAAAACAAACCAACACCTATCGATGTTCACAATGCGATTGGTGCAGGTTTGCTAATGATTGGTGCAATAGGCACAGTGATCTGGCATCGCACACGTATGGTTGCCTTGCTGATGATATCGGTTGTGGGCCTGATGGTAGCCGTCGCATTTACTCGCTTCTCAGCTCCGGATTTGGCACTTACTCAGTTAACTGTTGAAGTTGTCACCATCATTCTGTTGATGCTGGCGCTGTTCTTTTTACCGCAAAGAACACCGAAAGAAAGTAGCTCGGTACGCGTGTTGCGCGATCTGGGGATAGCTTCTGCCATTGGTGTCATAGTTGGTAGTATTTGTTATGCCTTGATCACACGTCCACTGAGTTCTATTTCTGACTTCTTCCTTGCCAATGCGAAGACAGGAGGTGGCGGTACTAATGTGGTGAATGTCATTTTGGTCGACTTCCGTGGTTTCGACACTTTGGGAGAAATTACCGTACTGGGTATTGCTGCTCTGGGGATTTATAAGCTATTGATCAATTTGCCGCTATTTATGCCTGGTAGTGACTCTGAGGGTCGCCCCTGGGCAAGAGAGCGTTACCCCATTCTGTTGGCGTCTATTTCTCAAAGCTTGTTACCGTTGGCACTACTGGTGTCGGTATACATTTTCCTGCGTGGCCATAACTTGCCCGGCGGGGGCTTTATTGCGGGTCTGGTTACTGCGATTGCCTTTATTTTGCAGTATATCGCGCACGGTTCGAATTGGATTTCAGAGCGCTTCACACTCAACTACCGCAAAATTATTGCCTCAGGTATTGCCATAGCCATGCTCTCAGGCTTGGGCAGTTGGGCATTTGACCGTCCATTCCTGACGAGCTGGTTTGATTACTTTGATTTGCCGGTAATTGGCGAGATTGAACTTGCCAGTGCGCTGGTATTTGACTTGGGTGTGTATATTACGGTTGTTGGTGCAACTTTGATGATCCTGGCGAGCCTGGGCAAGTTGACAGCCAATGCACCTAAAGAAGAGGTAAATATTTAATGGAGCTATTGTACTCATCTTGCGTAGGCCTGTTAGTGGCCTGCGGAGTATTCCTGATTTTACGAGCCCGGACCTTCCCGGTGGTATTAGGGCTTACTATGCTGTCCTATGCAGTTAACTTATTTTTGTTTGCGTCAGGCAGGTTGACCATGAACAAGGCAGCGGTTTTAGGGTTTAGTGACGGGTATGCCGATCCTTTGCCTCAGGCGCTGGTCTTGACAGCGATTGTGATAGGATTTGCAATGACGGCGTTTGTGGTCATTCTTGCTATTCGTGGCCGTGCCGATTTGGGTAACGACCATGTTAATGGTAGTGAAGTACAAGCGGCATCGCGCAATGTTGGCTCGCAACGTAAGGAGCAAAGCAAAGCATGACGCAGCATCTAACTTCTTTGCCAGTATTGCTGCCAATGCTGGCTGCTATCTTTATGTTGATGCCACCTTGTGGCAAAAATCTCAGGGCACGTCGCATTGTCTCAGTGGGCATGGGCGTACTCACTACAGTGGCATCGGCAATTTTGCTGCTGATGACCCAAGAACATGGCACGTCTGTTTATGCCATTGGTAACTGGTCTGCACCATTTGGTATCGTATTGATAGCAGATCCGTTGTCTGCACTGCTGGTCACACTGACGTCATTTCTCGGCCTAGTGTGCGGTTTATACAGTTGTGCCGGTGACGATGAGCGGGGAAGTTTTTTCCACCCGCTGCTACATTTTTTGGTCCTCGGCGTCAATGGTGCATTTCTTACGGGTGATGCATTTAACCTGTTCGTATTCTTTGAAGTACTGCTGATTGCCTCATACTCCTTGCTGATGCATGGTGGTGACAAACGCAATACACGTGCAGCCTTGCAGTATGTGATACTGAACTTAGTTGGTTCGTCGGTATTCCTGATTGCTTTGGGGATCTTGTATGGCACGCTGGGTACCTTAAATATGGCGGACATGGCACAAAAAGTGACGTTACTGCAAGGTGACGATGTATACCTGGCCAAGATTGGCGGGCTTTTGCTACTGGTTGTCTTTGCACTCAAGGGCGCACTATTGCCGCTTCATTTGTGGTTGCCAAACACTTACTCGACGGCGATGCCGGTCGTGGCGGCTTTGTTTGCCATTATGACCAAAGTGGGCGTTTATTCTATGATGCGTGTGTACACCCTGATCTTTGGTGAAGAAGCGGGTGAGTTAAGCCACATGGCACAAAACTGGCTCTGGTGGCTGGCAATCGCAACCATAGTGATGGGTGCCATCGGTGTATTAGCAAGTCAGGACTTAAGAAAAATGGTGGCGAACTTAGTCGTTGTGTCCGTTGGTACTCTGGTTGCCTTGGTTGCTGTACAAACAGTACAAAGCAGTGCGGCGGCCATCTACTACCTGGTTCATTCGACCTTGGTAAGTGCGGCGCTGTTTCTGCTGGCGGATCTTATAGCAAGACAAAGAGGTAAAGTTGCAGACAGGATCACTGCAGGTCGGCCTGTTGCACAACCTTTGCTGATAGGTGGTGCATTCTTAGTTGCCGCTGTGGCGGTCATTGGAATGCCGCCGTTATCTGGATTCGTCGGAAAAGTGTGGATTTTGAGATCAACGCTGGATACGCCGTATGGTAACTGGTTCTGGCTGGTGTATTTGGTTGCGAGCCTGGCGGTTCTAATCTCCGTCTCAAAAGCGGGTAGTACCGTGTTCTGGCATCATACTGGTAAAAGTGAGAGTGAACAGGAGCGGGCTCACCCAGCTCAGATCTGTGCCGTACTTTTATTGGTATTGTGTACACCTTTGATGGTGATTTTTGCAGGTCCTTTGAGTGAATATGCATTGCTTGCAGCTCAGGAGTTGCACGATTTCACGGGGCTACTGCAGGACGTGTTAGGAGGAGTAAACTAGATGCGTTTGGAAGCAAAATATAAATGGTTACCGACGCCGTTTCGCAGCCTAATGCTGTTCATTGTTTGGTTGTTGTTAAATAACAGCGTGGCACCGGGTCATGTAATCTTGGCTGCGATTTTGGCCGTTGCTATTCCCCTTGCGACTTTCCCATTTCGTACCAAACAACCTTTGGTATTGAAACCTGGTAAGGCACTGCAATATTTATTGCTTGTTTTGTACGATATATTGATGGCTAACATTGAGGTAGCAATCAAGATTTTGGGGCCGACACGAAAATTGAAGCCCGCTTTTGTAAAAGTGCCCATTGATCTGGCTCAGTCCATGCCCATTACCATCTTGGCAAGCACCGTGTCGCTGACACCGGGCACCGTGAGTGCAGAAGTCTATCCATGGCCTGAAGATATGGCAGATGGCGAACAGCCACAACAGCGTTACCTGTTGATCCATGTTCTGGATCTGGATGATGAGGCAGCGCTGATCGACACGATTAAAACGCGTTATGAAAAACCCATTAAGGAGATCTTTGCATGTTAGAGACGGTGATTCTGATTGTCTTTGCGATGATCGGTGTATCTTTGCTACTTAATCTGTGGCGACTTGTGGTCGGGCCATCTATTCCTGATCGGATTCTGGCATTAGATACTATGTACATTAATACGATTGCCCTGATAGTGCTATATGGCATGAACATGGGCACCTCGCTGTATTTCGAGGCTGCACTCTTGATTGCCTTGCTTGGCTTTGTCAGCACAGTGGCGGTATGTAAATACCTGCTGCGCGGCGATATCATTGAATAGGGGGAGCGAATGATGGAATGGGTTATTTCATTTTTGTTATTGTTAGGCGGCAGTTTAGTTTTGGTCGGCTCCATAGGCCTGGTCAAAATGCCGGATTTCTTCATGCGTTTGCACGGACCGACTAAAGCAACGACTTTGGGTATGGCCTGCTTATTATTTGCGGCAATGGCTTACTATGGTTTTTACGGGGAAGGGGTGAGTGTCAAAGAAATTCTAATTTCTATGTTCTTGCTTATTACCGCGCCTATCAGTGGTTATATGTTGATTAAATCGGCAATTCACCACAGATTAGACAGTATCGAGCCCACCCGTGGCAAAGACAAGATTGAGGAAGACTGAGTTTCTTTTTGATCGTGAGTCGCTGTAGTGCTTCAACAGCGACTCCTTTTGTTTGTATCCCCAACTTTTCATCCTGCTGAGCTGTTTAGTCTGCTCTCACCCATTCAACTCTTATCAATAAGTACAAATTATGTACTACCCTGGTTTAATGTAAAAAAAATCGCCCAATAGTGTAGTCATAATTACTTAAAGCTGTCATTTTAGAATACGCAAGATAGCGAAACTTTTGCTAAAGTTATCCCAATAAACAACCATTTGTGAGTGTTTTATATGCAGCATATGTCCATCAAAAAGAAGCTTATCCTGTTTGTGGTCACGCTGGTGACTGCCCTTGTTGCCTTGCTAGTAACAACGATGTGGATGAACCTGCAAAAAGAGAACAAAGTACAGAGTACACAGCTCAGAGAGCTGGCTTATCAGGAGATCAGAACGGGGTTAACGGCACAGGGACAATACTACGCACGTCAGGTTTCAGAGTTTATTAACTCCGCTTATCGGGTGCCCTATACATTGGCAGGCGCTCTGAAAGAAACTTCTGTCAGTACGCCATTGGCGCGTACTCAGGTGCAAGACCTGGTTGCCGGCGCATTGAAACAAAATCGTTTTGTATCCTCAATGTATGCTCAGTTTGAACCAAATGGTTATGACGGACAAGACCAAGCTTATACGTCTGGCGCCAGTCACTCTGCACCAGGTGATGGTACGCTGGAATTATATTTCACTCGAGATGCCAGCGGGATCACGCAACATCAAATTGAGTCAGCGGCAGATAAGTATTTAGACAAACGTAACGAATTTGGGCTTCGCGAAGCCGAATGGTATCTCTGTGCGCGCGACAGCGTGGCACCTTGTATTATGGAACCTTATTTGTACGAAATTTCTCCAGGAAACAAGATGTTGATGACATCATTAACGGTTCCTGTCGATGTTAACGGGCGTTTTCAGGGGCTGGTAGGGGTTGATGTGAACTTGCCGGTATTCCAGAAGCTGGTTGATGAATTATCAGAATCACTATATCAGGGGCAGGCGAAAGTCTCTTTGCTCAGCAAGTTGGGGTTGGTTGTCGGTGCCAGCCATTACGATAAGCTTGCCAGACCTTTGAAAGAGTCTGTTAATCCGGACATCGCAGAGAAGCTGTTGAACTTACATCAAAAAGGTGGGTTCAGTGAAATAGGAGATATGCTCGCTATTGCTGTGCCTATTGAGATCAAACTTGCCAATACGACCTGGTCTTTAGTTATCGAATTACCTAAGGAGGTTGCACTGGCCTCTGTTACCCAGATAGAACAACAAATAGAAGAGTCAACCAACTCACTTGGACGTTGGATGCTGTTTTTGGGCACTGTCGTTGCAGCTGTCGCATTGGGTCTTGCGCTGGTGCTGATTAACACCATCATTGGCCCGTTGACGTATATTGAGGAGCGAGTCGATAGTCTTGCTTCCAGCGAAGGTGACCTGACTCATAAACTGGAGGTAAGTCATCATGCTGAATTGATATCTCTGGCTAATGGCTTTAACCGCTTCACAGACAAACTCAGAAGCATGATCATTGATCTCAAAGAGTTGGCTGAGGAGTCATATGCCCAATCTCACAAGACCACAGAAGCTGCCATCAATATAAAAAACAAAGTATCGAATCAGCATCTTGAAATCGACAGTGTTGTGACCGCAATTAACGAATTGAGTGCAACGGCAACAGAAGTGGCCAGAGCCTCGGAAAAAGCAGCTTCAAGTACAAATCATGCTGTTGAGACGGTGCAAAGTAGTGAACGAAGTATAGTCAGAACAACAGAGACAGTGCAGGAAATCGCCGAGCAGGTATTAGACGCGAAAAACGCGTTTGGCAAAGTCTCTGAGCGCAGTGGTGATATTTCCAAAATCCTGGATGTTATTCGCGCCATTGCTGAGCAAACCAATTTACTTGCGCTAAACGCGGCGATAGAAGCGGCCAGGGCAGGTGAACAAGGTCGAGGGTTTGCTGTGGTCGCTGATGAGGTACGTGCACTGGCTTCAAAAACGCAGGCCTCAACCGATGACATTAGCAAGCTTATCGATAATCTGCAAAGCGAAGTCACCGGTTCAGAGCAGATCATTGAAAGGACAGTCAGTCAGGGTGAACAAGCGGTTTCATATTGCCGGGAGTCGGCAGAGTTAATGAGTAGCTTAGTGGGCGAGCTCAGCAGTATCTCAAATGAGGTAACACAAATCGCGACTGCGGCAGAAGAACAAAGTATGGTGACAGAGGAAATTAGCACCAACACAACAGGGATTTCTGACGCGGCAGCTGAACTGTCTGGCTTTGCTGATGAAGTAGAGCAAGCAGCAAGTGCACTGACCTATATAGTTGAGCAAAAGCACAAGCAGTTAAATCTACTTAAAACCTAAGTCCCACCTCTATCTGAATGTCGTACAGGGTCAACTCTGGCAATTAACGTCAGAGTTGACTATCATAACTGTAAATACATACAGTTATTTCAATGATGAAACTTTATATTGCCGAAAAACCGTCCCTTGGCAGAGCCATAGCGGATGTTTTGCCCAAACCTCATAAAAAGCATGATGGCTATATAGAACTGGCCAATGGGGATTGTGTTACCTGGTGTATTGGTCACTTACTTGAGCAGGCTGCTCCAGAAGACTATGATCCTAAGTATAAAAAATGGCAAATGATGCATTTGCCGATTATACCGCAGCAATGGCAGTTCAACGCAAAACCTAAGACAAAAAAACAACTGAGTGTTGTTAAAAAGCTCATAAAAAAAGCAAAGCATCTTGTTCATGCTGGCGACCCTGACAGGGAAGGGCAATTGCTGGTTGATGAGGTACTTCAGGATGCAAAGCTCCCGGTTTACAAAAAGCAAGATACACAGCGACTGCTGATCAGTGACTTAAACCCTTCTGCTGTAAAAAAAGCACTCAATCAGATGCGTTCCAATCAGGAGTTTGTACCTCTAAGCGTGTCAGCGTTAGCGAGAGCTCGAGCAGACTGGCTCTATGGTATGAATCTGACCAGAGCTTATACGTTGGTTGGGCAAAAAGCAGGGTTCCAGGGAGTACTGTCAGTTGGCAGAGTACAAACACCGGTCCTGGGGCTTGTTGTGAGGCGGGATATTGAAATTGAAAACTTTGTATCCAAGCCCTTTTATGAGGTGCAAGCTTATGTGAAGAAAAGTGATGGGAGTGAATTTTGTGCCAAGTGGCAACCCAGTGAGGCATGCCAGCCTTATATGGATGAGGAAGGCCGGGTGCTCGTCAAAGGCTTGGCTGAGAATGTCGCTTCCAGGATCCTGGACCAGAATGCCCAAGTTAAGAAAGTGGATGCGAAACCGAAGAAGCACAACCCGCCTTTACCTTATAACTTATCGGCATTGCAAATCGATGCGAACAAGCGGTTTGGTATGTCAGCGAAACAAGTATTGGATGTGTGTCAGGCGCTTTATGAGAAGCATAAACTTATTACATACCCCCGCTCTGACAACCGTTATCTGCCGAAGGGGCACTTTGCTGAGTCCAGACAGGTATTAGATGCGGCATTAAATAACCAGGGGCTGGAAGAAGACAAAGTTGCAGGAGCAGATCTGAACTTGAGGGGCAAATGCTGGAATGATGCTAAAGTTGAGGCACATCACGCCATTATCCCAACAGCAAAAAAGTTGAAAACGACTCAATTAGGCCAGTACGAAAAACAAGTGTACCAGTTAATTTGTACTCAGTATCTGGCGCAGTTTTACCCTGCTTATCGGTATACAGAAACCAAAGTGGAATTAGAAATTGCAGGCGGCGTGTTTATTGCCAAAGCTGAACAGATCATCGACCTTGGCTTTAAACGTTTATTTAAAGTGGAAGAAAAGAAGCAGGTTACTTTGCCCCAGCTGGAAGTTGGCGAGTTACTAAACTGTTTTAAGGGAGAAGTAATAGAGAAACATACTCAGCCCCCCAGTCACTTTACAGAAGCAACCTTATTAAGCGCCATGACAGGTATCGCCAGGTTTGTGTCGAACGCAGATATCAAGAAAGTGTTGAAAGAGACTGATGGGCTGGGTACAGAGGCAACCAGAGCCGGTATCATCGATTTATTGTTTAAAAGAGGCTTTTTGCAACGTAATGGCAAAAGCATTAAATCAACAGAACTAGGTATTGCGCTTGTCAAGACACTTCCTGAAGATCTGTCTTTGCCTGACCGAACGGCACTGTGGGAGTCTCAACTGGCGAAAATTGCAATGAAAGAGCAAACCTATCAGACATTTATGCATCCCCTTGAAAATGAAATAACAGGTATTATTGAACGCGCGAATACGAGTGACAGTGCTATGTTTAGTGGCCTGAAAAGTGGTAAATCCGGTTCGAGAGCCTCATTTTCTAAAAAAAGAACTAAAAAACGCGCAAGTACCCGAAATGGCCGTCGAACGTCAGCGGCTTAATCGGATTTTATATTTGCCTTGTAATTGGTGTGGATGCCACCATATAGATAGTCAAATATCAAAGCTGGTTTGAACATGGAAAATAAAATCTCACTTACACCGGAAAACATTCAACAGGTGTTGGCATCTTCGGATCCTGAAAAGCTCATATTAATGACGTTTTTTAGTGCTCAGGAACCAAACTGTATTGCGCAAGCTGATATTCTTGATGCGCTTGCTCAGCAATATCCAAATAACATAGTGGTTGCAACGGTAGATTGCGATCAACAGCAAATGCTTGCTTCTCAGTTGGCCCAACAAGTAGGTCTTCAGGCGCTACCAACTTTGGTTGTGTTGAAAGGCGGTACGCCTGTAGATGTTCTCCCTGGTGCGAAAACACAAGAAGAGATTTCCAAGGCTTTGTCGGAGCACCTGCCTTCACCTGAGCTGATCTTACTTGATCAAGCCAAGCACGCGCTTGCTAATGGCGAACTGAATGATGCCTTTGCACTGGCAAAGCAAGCTTATGGTATTGCAAAAGATAATCCACGAGTTTCGCTGGTGTTTGCAGATATCTGTATTCAGATACAAAAAGTGGAAGAAGCTGAGGCGCTATTAGCGTCTGTCCCGGCAGAAGCACAAGATGCCTACTTCACTAACTTAAAGTCGAAGCTGGAACAAGCCAAAGAGGCTCAGGAGTCACCTGAGCTTAAGCGTCTTATTGCTGAAGCTGAAGCTGCACCGGATGATTTATCTATATTATGTCAACTGGCTCAGGCTCAGGTCGATGCTGGAAAAAAAGCTGATGCTTTGGAAAGCCTGATATCTGTGCTAAGAAAAGACATGAACTTTGGAGAAGCCAAAAAAGGCTACCTAGATATCATTTCGTCCTTACCGGAAGGCGACGAAATTGCAGCTCGCTACCGGCGAAAACTCTACAGTCTTTTGTACTAATTCTTTTCTCTAATAAAAATGGCGCAAAAAAGCGCCATTTTTTCTTGCGTCTCTTCTGAAATGTACAATACTTAGATCCCCTAGCAGCTTAATTGTGTCAAATAGGTGAAAATTTGATGACAAGAATAGGGGTTTTGGCGTATTTAGTATGGAAAATGGTCGGGATAGCCATTTTTATTACTTTTCTTCTAAAAAAAGGTTGCGCTGAGTTTCGATTTCCCTATAATGCGCATCCACCGACACGGGGCACAACGCTGAAAAGCAACGAGCCAAGTGAAGGAAAAGCCAAACGGAAAGCTTAATTAAGAAAAATTAAATTTTCTAGTTGACTTTAAAAGTGAAGCGGTTAATATGGCGCTCCACTTCGCAGCGAGGCTGCGGTAACTAACCAAGGTTAGTTATACTGTTCTTTAAAAATATGAAGCAATCATCTGTGTGGGCACTCGTACAGATTGAGTTCTAACAGCGAAGCTACTTAGGTAGTGACGCACAAAATTTAGAGTCTCAATGTTTTTTCCTTAAATGGAAAGTGAGTGACCAACGGAAACAAGTTTACTTGTTTCAGCACAGTCAATTCGATTCGAAAGAATCAAAATCAGAATTCATTGAGCATGGTTTGAAGTTTACTTCAAACAAAAAACTTTTAATTGAAGAGTTTGATCATGGCTCAGATTGAACGCT